>JBEEOC010000079.1:0-3274 GCA_041191845.1 Actinomycetota bacterium
TAAAGGTATGTGAAGTAGCTGCTGCAAATGGAGCCTTGCATGCCTCGATCAAGAGCGCTGGGAAAGATGCGCCAGATCCCTGAAGGTTTGCTGCATGTGCAGGTGTTGTTGCTACCAAGCCAAACGCGAGTGCAATTGTTGCAACTTTCGCGAGCTTTGAAACTCTCATCTATTTCCCCTTAGGTAATTGTTTTTATATATCTGGTTTTTATATATCTGGTTTTACTTACGGGGAAAATCTAGGGAGCGTGGGTAAATCGCAATCCCTCAATGGGAAAACGTTAATCAACAGTTAGGTGAACATTTGGAGTCGAGATTTACCGACTTCCAACCGAGAGATTTAGCCGAAGCGACCTGTGACGTAATCTTCAGTCCGCTTATCCTTCGGACGAGAGAAGATCTCAGCAGTAGGTGCGACCTCGACCATCTGGCCTGGTCCCCCGTCAGAGAGGAAGAAGGCGGTGTAGTCAGAGACGCGAGCTGCCTGCTGCATATTGTGGGTAACAATGACGATAGTCATCGTCTCTGAGAGATGGCGGATTGTCTCTTCGATACGAAGAGTCGATCCTGGATCGAGGGCAGAACATGGCTCATCCATCAAGAGAACCTGTGGCTTAACCGCAAGTGCACGAGCAATACAGAGGCGCTGCTGCTGACCACCTGAGAGTGAACCACCATGTGCTCCGAGGCGATCCTTCACCTCTTTCCAAAGACCTGCACGCTCTAAGCACTCCTCAAGGAGATCGTCTTTATTTTCAACTTTTAGTTGAGCAAGCTTGAGACCTGAGAGAACATTCTCACCGATTGTCATCGATGGGAATGGGTTTGGCTTCTGAAAGACCATACCGATTTGAAGGCGAATCTTTGTCACATCAACACCAGGTGCGTAGACATCTTTACCATCAAGGAGAACCTCACCTGCCATTGCAGCAGATGGGATGAACTCATGCATACGGTTAAGCGTGCGAATAAATGTTGACTTGCCGCAACCAGAAGGACCGATAAGAGCGGTCACTGTGCCAGGTGCGAAGTCGAGTGAGACATCGGCGAGTGCATGGTGCTTACCGAACCAGGCATGGATGCCACGAGCTTCAAGTCCTGTGCCGAGCGCACGCGATCCCGGGGTGCGTGGCGCTGCTGAATTTGCCACATCGGAAAGTGGTGAAGTCATCGTGAGACCTTTCTAGTGCTTAAGAAACGTGCTGTAGTAAAGAGAATGAGAACGAGGAGAACGAGAACGAGGAGACCTGCCCAGGCGCGGGTGATTGCCTCCTCAGAACCTGCGTTAAATGCCTTCCAGATATAGAAAGGAAGGGAGCCCATTGGATCGCTAAAAGGATTGCCATTGATGCGATCGCCACCGCCGGTAAGGAGCAGAAGCGGTGCGGTCTCACCAGCGATACGGGCAACGCCCAAGATCATCGCAGTAATCAATCCGCTCTTAGCTGCCGGCAGAACAATCATGGCAACGGTGCGCCACTGAGTGCCACCGAGGGCAGTTCCTGCCTCACGAAGATCTTGCGGGATGAGGTTGAGAACTTCCTCTGAGGTGCGGGCAACTGTTGGAATCATCAAAATTGTTAAGGCGAGAGATCCCATAAAACCTGAGTTCTCTTTAGTGATCGGGTAGATCACCGCGGAGAGGATAAAGAGGCCGGCCACAATCGATGGCACGCCAGACATCGCCTGCACTAAGAAACGAATCGGTTTGGTAAATCGCCCCTTGATCTCAGTGAGATAGAGCGCTGTCAAGATTCCGATAGGAACGCTCAGTATGAGAGCAACTGCTACGAGAATAAGAGTTCCAACAATTGCATGGAGCAATCCGCCATTTGTCAACGGATCAGTTGGAGTCGCCATCGACATATCGCTGGTAAAGATATTGAGTTTGATGCCTTTATATCCCTTAGAGATGATCGTTGCCAGAATACTGAAGATAGGAAGGATGGTCAGGAGCGCACCCGCTGCGATAAATACTTTTACTGCAGAATCCTTCGCAGTCATTCGACCATACTTCACAAAGCTCAATACTCCAGTTGCAATTGCATAGAGGATAAAGAAGAGAACGAAGTATGCAAGCTTTCCCTTAAGCGGAGTTGCCTCGATGATGCCAAAGGTGAGAACAGCAGTTGCAAGGAAGATCAGCCCATCACGGAGGCGATCTTTAGGAGTGGCCTTCCATGGCGAAGTTGGTTTCACAGTGCTCATTTGCCTGACTTTCCAGTCCGCTTAATGATCACATCGGCAAGTGCGTTAACGAGCAGCGTCAATCCAAAGAGGACAAGGCCGGCAGCCATCAAAGCCTTAATCTCATATGGTGTTGCCTCACCAAAGCGAAGAACAATGAGAGATGCAACGTTTCCGCCAGCTCCGAGCAATACATGCCAGTTGATTTGGAAGACGATGTTGAGAACGGTGTAAACAGCAACGGTCTCACCCATCGCACGACCTAGTCCGAGCATCGCGCCACCGATTACACCAGAGCGTCCATGCGGAAGGACGACAGCTTTAATCATCGCCCAACGAGTGGCGCCAAGAGCGTAGGCAGCTTGGATGCGATCAAGTGGTGCTTGCGAGAAGACTTCGCGAGAGACTGAGGTAATAATCGGAATAATCATGATGGCAAGAACAACGCCCGCCACAAATGGCGAGCGCGTAAAGATGTAAGGGTTGACCTCAAAGAATGGGATCCAGCCGAGATATTTATTGATCAGCTTCGCCCAATACTCAGCGCTCGGCATCAATACCAAGAAGCCCCAAATACCAAAGAGGATTGATGGGAAAGCAGCCATCATGTCGATGATGGTGACGAGAATCTTCTTGAGCCACTGCGGTGCATAGAAGTTGAGAAAGAGCGACATTGCAACTGAAATAGGAAGTGCAATCACTACCGCAACGATTGCACAGAGAATTGTTCCGACCAACATCGCACCGAGACCGAACTTGCTATCGATGACGTTATTGGATTCGTCGTAACTCACCGTCCAATCTGCACCGGTGATAAATCCAAAGCCCTCTTTCCAGAGAATCTCAAAGCCGCGATAGCCAAGGAATGCGGTGATCAACCCAAGGATCGCAAGAGATGAGAGTCCACCCGCCGTTACTACTCGGCGGAAGATGCGATCAGAGCGTCGGGGCTGCGTGGTGATTTCGCGCGGCGCAGGAGCTGTGGTCATGCCCGCATACTGCCCTTAACCTCGAAAAATGGCACGGATACTTGGTGAACGGAAGGTGAACGAGAGTTGAAACCTCTAAGAAGCGGCTACCCTTCCCC
>JBEEOC010000080.1:0-3123 GCA_041191845.1 Actinomycetota bacterium
ATACGAGCAAACTTTGCATAGCCATATGCATCTTCAGTTGTAACGCGACCACCTGTGAGGACAGCAGCTCGCTTACCCTTGAGTCCGGCAGCTGCAGCAGTCAACGCCTCTGGCCATGATGCCTCAACAAGAATTCCTTCTTCATTACGCACAAGTGGCTGAGAGAGGCGATCGAGCGCTGTCACATATTTAAATGCCCAACGACCCTTATCGCAGTTCCACTCTTCATTGACTGCAGCATCATCTCCAGCGAGGCGACGAAGTGTCTTTCCGCGACGAACATCGGTGCGCATATCGCAACCAGATGCGCAGTGTTCGCAGGCAGATGGTGTTGAGACCAAGTCAAATGGACGGGCACGGAAACGATATGACGCTCCAGTCAACGCTCCCACAGGACAGATCTGAATCGTGTTACCAGAGAAGTATGAGTTAAATGGATCGTTCTCATAGATACCAACCTGCTGCAGCGCACCGCGGTGGTTGAGCGTAATAAAAGGATCAGATGCGATCTGATTAGAGAAACGTGTGCAACGAGCACAGAGAACGCAACGCTCTCTATCGAGCAATACCTGAGATGAGATATTGATTGGCTTCTCAAAGGTGCGCTTGTAACCGTCGAGGCGGTTCTCCGCATTTCCATTGCTCATCGCCTGGTTCTGCAATGGGCACTCACCACCCTTATCGCAGACTGGGCAATCGAGTGGGTGGTTTCCGAGCAAGAGCTCCATCACACCCTTCTGCGCCTTATCTGCAACTGGTGATGTGAGTTGTGTCTTCACAATCATGTTTGGCTCAACTGGAATTGTGCAAGAAGCCTGTGGCTTTGGAAATGCACGACCATTAATCTCGACATCGACCAAGCATTGGCGACAGGCGCCAACTGGATCGAGAAGTGGGTGATCACAGAAACGTGGAATCTGGATTCCGAGTTTTTCAGCTGCGCGAATAACAAGGGTGCCCTTTGGCACTGTTACTTCAAAGCCATCGATAACAACAGTGATCATCTCTACTGGAGTTACCTCAGTTGCGGAGTTAGCTACAGTTGTCATTTATTTAGCCTCCGCAAAAAGTGTTGACTTTGTTGGATCAAATGGGCAACCGCCACCTGTTACGTGTGCGATGTACTCATCACGGAAATACTTAATAGATGAAGTAATTGATGAAGTTGCACCATCACCAAGGGCGCAGAATGAACGTCCCATGATGTTGTCGCAGAGATCAAGGAGCTTGGCAAGATCTGCCTCAGAGCCCTTACCTTCTTCGAGATCACGCAAGATTTGAACCAACCACCAGGTGCCCTCACGGCATGGGGTGCACTTTCCGCATGATTCATGCTTATAGAACTCGGTCCAGCGAAGCACGGCGCGGACCACGCAGGTTGTCTCATCAAAGATTTGGAGCGCCTTGGTTCCAAGCATGGAGCCAGCTGCAGCAACACCTTCATAATCAAGTGGAACATCGAGATGTTCAGCGGTAAAGATTGGAGTGGATGAACCACCTGGTGTCCAGAACTTCAACTGATGTCCCTCACGAACACCACCAGCTAGTTCGAGAATCTGGCGAAGAGTGATTCCAAGAGGTGCTTCAAACTGACCTGGGTTCTTCACATGGCCTGAGAGTGAGTAAAGAGTTGCACCCTTTGACTTCTCTGTTCCCATTGATTGATACCACTCTGCGCCATTGGCCACGATTGCAGGAACTGCTGAGATTGACTCAACATTGTTCACCACAGTTGGTCGGGCATAGAGGCCAGCGATCGCTGGGAATGGTGGGCGAAGACGTGGCTGACCACGGAAACCTTCAAGTGAATCAAGGAGGGCTGTCTCTTCACCGCAGATATATGCACCTGCGCCGATGTGAAGAACAAGATCAATATCTTGACCTGAACCAAAAATATTCTTACCGAGATATCCAGCAGCATAAGCATCTGCAATCGCCTTATTGAGGCGACGAACAACGTGTGTTACCTCGCCGCGGATATAGATAAATGCATGCTTTGCACGGATTGCATAGGCTGCAATGATCACGCCTTCAACGAGAACGTGTGGGTTTGCCATCAGGAGCGGCATGTCCTTACATGTTCCTGGCTCTGACTCATCAGCATTAACAACGAGGTAGTGCTCCTTGTTATCGCCCTGTGGGATAAAGCCCCACTTCATTCCAGTTGGAAAGCCTGCGCCACCGCGACCGCGAAGACCTGAATCCTTCACCAATTGAATAAGGGCATCTGGATCCATGCCGAGGGCTTTCTCAGCAGCCTTATATCCACCATTGCGCTTATAGGCATCGATGGTGAATGAATCCTTCTCATCCCAATGTGCAGAAAGGACCGGGGTTAAGAGCGACATTACTTACCTTCCTTTGCAAGCTTGAGACCAAGGAGTGTTGGTTCACCTGCTTGAACACCTTCATGGGCCAATCCATCATCGAGGCCAGCAAGTACTGCTGATGCCTCTTTAAATGTGACGAGGCGGCTTGGGCCACGTGTTGGCGCTGGTGGATTTCCAGCGCGAGCACCATCGACGAGAGCTTTCGCTGATTCGACTGTCTGGTTGTCATAGAACTCCCAGTTAGCCATTACAACTGGCGCATAGTCACAAGCTGCGTTGCACTCGATATGTTCAATTGAAACTTTTCCATCTGCTGTGACGCCATCATTTTCAAGACCGAGATGCTCTTTGAGAGATTCCAGGATTGCATCTCCACCCATGATTGCGCAGAGAGTGTTGGTGCAGACACCGATGTGATATTCACCCGTTGGCTTACGCTTATATTGAGTATAGAAAGTTGCAACAGCTGATACTTCAGCAGTCTCAATCTCAAGAACATCCGAGATTGTTTCAATACCTTCGTTGGTCACATAACCAGATACTGATTGCACATAGTGCAGAAGAGGCATAATCGCAGAGCGCTTACGTGGGTAGCGCGCAACGATTGAATTCATCACATCTAGATTGAGACCGCTATTTACAGTTGTCATTATCGGTCGACGCCTCCCATAACAGGATCGATAGATGCAACAGCACCGATGATGTCGGCAACCATTCCACCTTCGCTCATTGCAGATGTTGATTGAAGATTGTTAAAGGATGGCTCACGGAAGTGAACGCGATAAGGCTTGGT
>JBEEOC010000081.1:0-3509 GCA_041191845.1 Actinomycetota bacterium
GACTGCTCCCTGTGAGCATCTACCTCGATCATGCGGCAACTACGCCGATGAACCCTGCCGCAATTGCGGCGATGACGAGGGCGCTCGGGGAGATTGGTAATCCTTCCTCCCTCCACACCGATGGTCGGAGCATCCGCAAGAAAGTAGAGGATGCGCGAGATCTCTTGGCATCCCATATCGGATGTTCGGCAAGCGAGATTATCTTCACCGGCTCTGGCACAGAGGCAAATAACATCGCAATTAAGGGAATCTATTGGAAGCGCAATAGCGATAGCTCTCGCCCGGTTGTGGTGACAAGTGCAATTGAACATCAAGCAGTTCTTGAACCCGCCCAATGGTTGGCAGAGCATGAAGGTGCAGAGCACATCACCATTGCTGTTAATGAGAGCGGCGTAGTAGATCTTGATTCTTTGCGCGAGATAGTTGCACGGCACGGAGATTCCATCGCGCTTATCTCAGTGATGCATAGCAATAATGAGACTGGTGTTATTCAACCGCTCGCTGAAATCGTGGAGATTGCAGGTGAGATTCCCGTCCATAGTGATGCCATTCAATCATGGGGCAAAGTTGACTTCTCTTATCGAGATCTAGGACTCTTCGCGGCATCGCTCAGTGGCCATAAAGTGGGAGGACCGATTGGAATCGGCATTCTCGTATTGCGTCGTGGGGTAGATATTCCAGCACTCATTCATGGCGGGGGACAAGAGCGCGAGATACGAAGCGGCACCGTAAATGCTCCCTCCATCATCGCACTTGCCACTGCAATCTCTGAGAACGGTTATCGCGCAGATAGCGTTGCATCACTTCGCAAGCGATTTGAAAGTGGAGTCAAAGAGATTCTTCCGGATGCACGCATCAATGGTGAAGATGTTTCGAGACTTCCAGGGATATCGAGTGTGACCATTCCGGGTGCACTCAATGAGACTCTTCTCTTACTACTCGATAGCGAGAAGATCTCGTGTTCCACTGGCGCTGCCTGCACCGCAGGGGTTCATCGCCCTAGCCATGTCTTGGAGGCGATGGGGCTTGAAGAGGATTTGGTGATGTCCACGCTCCGCTTCTCATCTGGCGCAACAACATCAGAGGCTGATATTGATGCAGTGCTAGGAGCGCTTCCAACTGTGGTTGAGCGAGCAAGGAGTGCGCGATGAGGCTCATTGCTGCAATGTCTGGTGGTGTTGACTCTGCTGTTGCTGCAGCGCGCGCTGTGGAGGAGGGCCATGAGGTAATTGGCGTTCATTTGGCGCTCTCTTCAAATCCCCAGAAGTATCGCAGTGGAGCTCGTGGCTGCTGCACCATCGAAGATTCACATGATGCACGGCGAGCAGCCGATGTCATCGGCATTCCCTTCTATATCTGGGATATGGCAGAGGAGTTCCATGAAAATGTGGTTGAGAACTTTATGTCTGAATACAAAGCAGGGCGCACACCGAACCCATGCCTTCGCTGTAATGAGAAGATTAAATTCGCTGCCGTCTTAGATCGAGCAATGAAGATGGGCTTTGATGGAGTCGTTACTGGACACTATGCCCGCACCGAGATTGGCGCTGAAGGAAAGACGCTCCATCGCGCAATCGATCCACTCAAAGATCAATCTTATGTTCTTGCCGTTCTCAATCGAGAGCAGATTAGTGGTGCGATATTTCCTTTAGGAGATACTGAGAAAGTTGATATCCGTATCGAGGCAGAACGCCGTGGCTTAGCAGTTGCGCAGAAGCCTGATAGCCACGATATCTGCTTCGTTCCCTCTGGCGATAACGCTGGATGGTTGCGGGAGCGAATGGGTAGTGAAGATGGTCCAATTGTCGATCAAGATGGAAATCAATTGGGAACCCATAAAGGCGCCTATACCTACACCATTGGTCAGCGAAAAGGTTTAGGTCTGACCGTTCCCACAGCAGATGGATCACCTCGATTTGTTTTAAAGATTGAGCCTGTCTCCAACACTGTTGTCGTAGGTCCGCGAGAAGATTTAGCTGTGACATCAATGCGAGGTGAGCGAGCCATTATCTGTGGCCCTGAGATTGCGCCGGGAGAACACCGTGGCTTTGTTCAGGTGCGCGCTCATGGAGCAGCGCTACCTGCAACATACTCATACGAGAGTGGTTATCTCACCGCCCAGCTTGATGAACCGCTATTGGGACTTGCCACCGGACAGGCGATGGTTATCTATGATGGCGATCGCGTTGTGGCATCGGCAACAATCTGTGAGACAGCATGAGTGATCCAGAGAAGAATCAAGCTCGTCATCGCATCACAGAGCTGACGCAAGAGATTCGCGATCATCAATTTAAGTATTACGTCCTTGATGCGCCAACAATTTCCGATGCTCAATTTGATAAATTGTTAAAGGAACTTGCAGCGCTTGAAGCAAAGCACCCAGAGCTACTCGAGCCAGATTCACCATCACTAGGAGTCGGTGGTGGTTTTGCCACAAGTTTTGCGCAGCACGATCACATTGAGAAGATGATGAGCCTCGATAACGTTTTTGATGAAGATGAGCTCGGCGCCTGGTTTGATCGGGTGGAGAAGGAGAGCGCCTCACCACAATATCTCTGCGAGTTAAAGGTCGATGGCCTTGCTATCAACCTCCTCTATGAGAATGGCCAATTGGTGCGAGGACTCACTCGCGGAAATGGCGTTACCGGCGAAGATGTCACGCTTAACGTCAAGACCATTAAGGGTCTGCCACATCAACTGACCGGAAAGAAAGTTCCCACACTCATTGAAGTCCGTGGTGAGGTTTTCTTTCCAGTGGCAGCTTTCAACCAACTCAATGAGGAGTTGGAGGAGGCCGGAAAGGCGCTCTTTGCCAACCCGCGAAATTCAGCGGCAGGATCACTGCGACAGAAAGATCCAAGAGTTACTGCATCCCGCCCATTGAGCGTTGTCGTTCACGGAGTTGGCGCCAATGAGGGTCTTGCATTTAAGAACCAATCAGATGCTTATGGTGAACTGAAGAAGCTTGGTCTGCCAACTTCAGATCGCTTTAAGGTTTGTGGAACGCGCGCTGAAGTTATTGAATTTATCCAGTACTACAACGAGCACCGCCATGATGTTGAACATGAGATCGATGGCGTTGTCATCAAGGTCGATTCCATTGCAGAGCAAGGAAAATTAGGCTTCACCTCACGCGCTCCTAAGTGGGCTATTGCTTATAAATATCCACCCGAGGAGGTAACTACCAAGCTCCTTGATATCAAAGTCAGCGTTGGTCGCACCGGGCGCGTGACCCCATTTGCCTTTATGGAGCCGGTCAAAGTTGCAGGTTCAACAATTACCAACGCCACCCTTCATAACCAGGAAGAGATTGAGCGAAAAGGTGTATTAATTGGTGACACCGTCGTTATTCGTAAAGCAGGCGATGTCATCCCTGAGGTTCTAGGACCTGTCCTTGATAAGCGCACCGGCAAAGAGAAGAAATTTGTCATGCCAAAGAACTGCCCTGAGTGCGGTTCAGTACTTGCTGCAATTTCAGAGGGTGATGTTGATATTCGTTGCACCAATCA
>JBEEOC010000082.1:0-6946 GCA_041191845.1 Actinomycetota bacterium
GGGGCAGAGCTACTGAGCCCTCCAGTGTCACTTGTTAAACAAGATATCGCCGAGATGGGTCGCCGCTCGATTGAGATGCTCTTTAACCGTATCGATGGTGGTCGAGATGAGGTGGAGACGGTTATTGTGCCGACCACCTTCACCCCTATGGGATCAGGCGAGATTCCCGCTCCATAACGCGGAAGGAAAAGAAAGGGCGAAACTGTAGGTGATTGCCCTAGCAAGTGAGATAGCAGCGAAGTAGCCTTAAGCCATGAAAGTAGCCGTCCCGAGAGAGTTACGAGAGGGCGAAAAGCGCGTCGCCCTCGTGCCCGATGTGATCTCAAAGCTCACCAAAATAGGTTATGAGGTTGCGATAGAAAGTGGCGCCGGAGTTCATTCGCAAGCACCTGACGATCTCTACAGATCTGCAGGTGCTTCTGTCATTAATGGGGATGTTCTTGGCGATGCTGATGTAGTTCTCTCTGTTCAACCTCTTACACCGGCACAGATGAGTAAGTTAAAGCGCGGCGCTCTCACCATCTCATTCCTTTCACCTGTGACAGCATCTGATTCGATTGATGCGGCGATAAACGCTGGAGTGACAGCGCTATCTCTTGAGTTGGTACCACGCATCTCCCGAGCGCAGTCGATGGATGCGCTCTCATCACAAGCGCTCTGTGCTGGATATCGGGCAGCTCTTGTTGGTGCCGAACTATCTCCACGATTCTTCCCACTCTTAATGACGGCAGCAGGCACCGTGACACCTGCTCAAGTGCTTGTGCTTGGTGCGGGAGTTGCAGGCCTGCAGGCGATTGCAACAGCGCGTCGATTAGGCGCAGTTGTCTCCGCATACGATGTGAGACCAGCATCTGCCGATGAAGTTCGATCTATGGGTGCAACATTTATTCAACTCGAACTAGAGGCCCTTGAAGGCGCTGGTGGCTATGCGCGAGAGATGACAGAGGAGCGCGCTGCAAAACAACGAGAACTTCTTACTCCTTACATTGCAAAGTCACATGTAGTGATCACCACTGCAGCTGTTCCTGGGCGAACTGCGCCACGACTCATGACGCAGGCAATGATCGATGCGATGGAGCCAGGAACAATCATCGTCGACCTCGCCGCTGAGAGCGGTGGAAATGTTGAAGGCTCAAAGCCAGGCGAGATTGTTGAGACCGCAGGCGGAGTTCGCATCTGGGGCGGCAAGGATGTTCCAAGCCAGCTTCCGTTCCACGCATCGAGCCTCTATGCACGTAACGTGGTTAATCTGCTGACACTTCTTACTCAAGTAGCTGCGCCAGTAAAAGATGAAAAACCAGCGACAGCGCTTGCAATCAACCTTAACTTTGAGGATGAAATCATTAATGGAGCAACGGTGACACATGCTGGAGCTCGCCACATACCAGAGGCAAAGGTAGGCAAATAATGGAGCCAATCGCAGTCATCTCAATCTTTGTCTTGGCAGTCTTTGTCGGCTTTGAAGTTGTCTCCAAAGTCTCCTCCACCCTTCACACACCGCTCATGTCTGGCGCCAATGCAATCCACGGCGTCATCTTGGTGGGAGCAATCATCGTGGCCGATGAGGCAAGCAATAACCTCGAACTAGGTCTTGCAGTTGCTGCAATTGTCTTGGCAACCATCAACGTTGTTGGTGGCTTTGTAGTAACTGATCGAATGCTCGAGATGTTTAAGCCAAAGAAGGGCGGTGATCAGAAGTGAGCGATTTCCTCTATGACCTTATCGGCCTCGGCGCCGGCGTTCTCTTCATCCTTGCTCTCAAAGGTCTTTCTCACCCCAAGAGCGCACGACGTGGCAATCTCTTAGGTGCGGCAGGTGCGACTATCGCAATCGTGATGGTTTTCTTCCATTTGGGTGAGATTAAGAATCTCTGGTGGATTATCGGTGCACTTGCATTTGGATTGGTTGTGGGTGTCCCTGCAGCTCGTAAGGTGCAGATGACAAATATGCCTCAACTTGTTGCGCTCTTTAACGGCGTGGGAGGAGGGGCAGCTGCGCTCGTCGCAATTGTTGAATACCTCAAGCTTGGATCTGCTGCCACTACCGCAGAGGTCATCTTCACCGTCTTCACAGTTGTTATTGGATGCGTCTCCTTTAGTGGATCGATTGTTACCTTCCTTAAATTGCAAGAGTTGATGACTACTCGCCCTGTTGTTTTTCCGGGCGGACGATTCCTCATCGCTGGCAATCTCATCGCAGTTCTCGGTGTTTCCATCTGGGTTGTTCGAGCCTTGGGAACCAGCCCGCTGCTGATTTTGGCTGCTCTCTCACTTCTCTTTGGTGTGCTCTTTGTCTTACCAGTCGGTGGCGCAGATGTTCCAATCGTTATCTCACTTCTCAACGCCTTCACAGGTCTGACCGTCGCTGCAAGTGGTTATGTCCTTGATTCAACACTTCTGATTATTGCTGGAACTCTCGTCGGCGCATCAGGCACAATCCTTACGCGTTTGATGGCAGAGGCGATGGGTCGCTCACTCTTTGGCACTCTCTTTGGGGCGTTCACAGCAAAGCCGCAAGATTCAGCAGCTGCAGGTGAAGAACGACCAGTGAAATCGGGATCACCGGAGGATGTGGCAATCTTGCTCAACTATGCCCGTCGAGTCGTTATCGTTCCTGGCTTTGGTCTTGCCGTTGCTCAAGCTCAGCACACCGTTCGTGAGATGGCAGATCTCTTAATCTCTAAGGGAATTGATGTTGCATATGGGATCCACCCAGTTGCAGGTCGCATGCCAGGACATATGAATGTTCTCTTGGCAGAGGCAAATGTTCCCTATGAACAATTAGCTGAGATGGAAGATGTCAATCCAACCTTTGGTCAGACCGATGTTGCGATTGTGATTGGTGCAAACGATGTTGTTAACCCAGCAGCAGAGAACACACCAGGATGCCCAATTTATGGGATGCCAATCCTCAAGGTCTCAGACTCCGCAAATATCATCTTCCTAAAGAGATCTATGCGTCCTGGCTTTGCCGGCATTGAGAATGAACTTCTCTATGATCCAAAGACCACACTTCTCTTCGGTGATGCCAAAGCATCACTGACAAAGGTTGTGAGCGCCCTTAAAGGTCTCTAGTCTTCATCGTTTAATAGTCCTTGCAACTACCCATATCATCTGTGGCTCAGAAGTGACAGTCGTAAAGTTACTATTTGATGGAGTCAAAATAGCGGTAATGAATTGACGTCCAGTTCTTGTTGGTTTCCAGGTACATGTTGAAGTAAAGCTCGGATAAGTTCCCGATGTTGTTCGTGACAGGCAATTTGCAATCCGTTTACCGTCAATTAAAAATCTAACTCTTCCCGCAGTGTTAACAGTCACCGTGGCAGTGATACTCACGCCTTTGCTTGGCACACCATTAATTGTGGGAGTGGTAATGCTTCCAGATTCACTCACATCGTTAACAGTAATAGTTACAGTTTGCGAGTCACTCAGAATACCGTCGGAAACCCAAGTGACTACAATGTAGGTGTTGTTGAGATCCGAATCAGCTGGAGCTTCAAAATCAGGTGCTGGTGAGAATGAGAGAGTTCCGGAGGCACTAATTGAAAAATCACTAGCATCGCTACCTGTAAGCGAATATGTAAGGGTTGTTCCGATATCCGGATCTGTTGCATTGAGCGAGTAGAGTCCAGAGATATTCTCATTAGAGGAGTAACTTGCTGTTGCTGCACCGCTAAATGCACCTATTGATGGTGGGTTGTTATAGGCAAAACGCACCACAACAAAGCCAGATCCCCCTGAGCCTCCAGTTGTAGCTGTGCCTGAGCAATCTGCTCCGCCACCACCACGATTTGCAGGCGCATCACAAGTGGCCCCTGGAACCGCACCACCAGGGGAAGCGGTTCCTACATCACCTGAACCCGACCAACCAGCGCCTCCACTGCCATACATCACATTCGTTCCGAGTGTGACGATATCTGAGTTCACTCCTGCGCCACCATTTTTTCCGGAGCCCGCTGCTCCGGCGCCTCCACCACCACCTGATTGGCAGCCGCCAGTTGCGCAACCACTCACGCCATTGGCTGTGCCAACACCACCGAGATTGCCATTCCCGCTTACTCCGCCCTTTGCTCCGGAGTTATTGGTCACACTATTAAGCGATGCCTTTCCGCCTCGCGCAGTAAGGTTTCCAAGAACTGATGACCCTCCATCGACACCTCCCCCCTGCGTGCAATCACCTGCCCTTCCAGTTGCTGCTGCGACAGTAATGGTCACCGGAGAATTTCCTGCGAGAGTTAACCCTGAGCCGGTGAGGACCTCACCGCCTCCACCACCTTGCCCCCAGTAATAACTGCAATAACCACGAGTACCGCTTCCACCAGCACCCACAACTAAGTAACGCGCAGAAATGTTGTATTGAGGAGTCCAGGTTACTGTGGCTGCTGAAGTAAATTGAATTACACAATCAGTTCCGTCCTTTGTAACAGTCACACCTGAAACACTAGAAACAGTTTGAGTGCAAAGTCCCGTTGCATCTCCAGCTGCAGAAATTGTGGCAGCGTGAGAAATGGGTGAAAGCAAGGTAGATAGAAGTAGGCCGCTCACGAATAAGAGGCTTGATTTACGCTTCGTCTGCACGCCCAGATTCTAAGTCAGAGAGGCGATGGACGGAATTTCGAGTTTCAGGAATTCGCAATGTTATTGCAACAATTACCGCCATCAATACTGTGGCAACGAGGAAAGCTGGTCTAAAGCCACCTGCATCAGAGATTGCGCCAAGCAGGATTGGTGCGATCATCGCTGCAAAATCACCTGACATCTGCATGAGGGCGATTACTTGACCACCTTTTCCTTTCAGGACATCGCCCACGAGGCTTCCTGGAACGGTGGAGAGATAGGCGCCTGCGATCCCAGAGAAGATCATCGCTGGGAAGAAGATCCACGATTGGACTGTGAAGAGCAGGAGGGCGGTCGAGATGAAGAGAGCGCTAGAGCCGGTGATCGCAACATAACGTCGCCCCTTCTCATCCGAGAGGCGTCCGGCGCGAAGAAGCAAGAGGCCATTGGCGATAGATGCCATGGTGAAGCCAATACCCATATAGGTAGTGGAGACCTTCATATCCTCAACCATGAAGAGTGGAACGAGAGATCTACCCATTCCAAAGAGAATAAATCCTGTGCTGAAAGAGATAGCTAAGGCGATTCGATAAGGCTTGAGGGCGAGTGCCTCACGAATAGAGGTCTTCTCACTCTTGCCTTCTGGCTTTGCAGCGAGGTGAGATCCACGAAGGAGAATGCCGGCTGAGATACTTGAGATCGCAAGGAGCACTGCATAGATTGCAAGTGGTGCTCGAAGTGAGAAGGCTGAGAGTGCGCCACCGACAACCGGACCCCCCACCATTCCAATAAGAAATGATCCGTTATAGAGAGATTGCGCTCTACCTCTCTGGTTATCACTGACGACTCGCAAGAGAAGTGAGCCAGCTGCAACAGAGAACATCGATGAGCCAAAACCACCAGCTGCTCGAAAGAGAAGAAGTTGTGAATAAGACTGCGCCATAGCAGCAGCAGCTGAGGAGATGGCAACAAATCCAATACCCACCGTGTAGACGGCGCGCTCTCCAAATGTGTCGACAAGTTTTCCTGCAATTAGCCCACTGGCAAAGCGAGCAAATGCAAAGGCGGAGAGGATTGCTCCTACTTGCGCATTGTTGACTCCGAAAGAACTTGCAAAGAGCGGCAATGTTGGAGCGATGATGCCAAAACCCACTGCAACAAAGAAAGAGGCAAAGACAAGAACCCCAACTTCACGTGGAAACTCGCGAAGGGGGTTCTTATCTTTAAATGAGGTGAGAATTATCCGAGGGCCTCTCCAGCTGACTCATTGCGAGCTGCTGCGTAATCCTCTGATGTGCGAAGGGGAGTCTCACGTAAGAAGAGCGCCACGAAGAATCCAACTGCGACAACAGGTGCTGCCACAAGGAAGACGACGTGGAATGAGCTGACAAAGGCTTCAAGAACTGCGCTCTGAACAGGCACTGGAAGGGTTGCAATGAGAGAGGTGTTGTTCTGAATAGCCTCAAGCTTGCCTGGGTCTACCGATGCCACGAGATCTGGATTGGTGGATGCGAGCTCGGCGAAATTGCCAGAGAGGTAATGTCCCAAGCGGTTGGTCAAAATCGCACCAAAGAGCGCCGTACCGAAGACCGAACCAAGTGAGCGGAAGAAGGTATTGGAGCTCGTTGCTACTCCCATATCCTTAAATTCCACTGAGTTTTGGAGGGCGATAACGATAGTCTGCATTGAAAGTCCAAGGCCTGCGCCCACCATCACAGCAAAGATTGAGAGTTGCCAGTAAGGCGTATCAATCTGCAGTGAATACATCGCTGCAATTCCAACAGTCATGATTGCAGTCCCCATGATTGGGAAGCGCTTGTAGTGACCGTGCTTTGAAATCAACTTACCGCTCACGATAGAAGTTGAGACGATTCCAAGCATTAATGGAATCAATTTCAGTCCAGCATCAGTTGCTGAGTAACCCTTAACAACCTGCATATAGAGAGGAAGCATCACGATCGCACCGAACATGCCAGCACCGATAATGGCACCAAGAATTGATGTGAGTGTGAATGTGTGATTCTTAAATAACTTGAGCGGGATGATTGGCTCTTTCGCGCGTCCCTCCCAAATCACAAATGCAACTGCTAGAGCGATTCCGATGACGAGATATGCGATGGTGCGAGAATCAGTCCAACCATTCTGTGGTCCATAGACAGAGACCGAGAGGAGAGTAGTTGTCACCGAAACAACTAAGAGAATCGCACCGAGGTAATCGATGCTGTGTTTGCGCTTTACCTTAGGAATGTGAAGGACAGCGGAGGTGATAACTAGCGCTGCGATTGCAAATGGAATGTTGATGTAGAAGATCCAGCGCCATCCGGTGATTCCGAGAATGGTTGCATGGTCTGAGAAGTAGCCACCGAGCAATGGACCGGCGACAGATGAAA
>JBEEOC010000083.1:0-6148 GCA_041191845.1 Actinomycetota bacterium
CAACGCCCATAAATCAGGTGTGATTAAGAACTTAATGGCTGTTGTCGGTGAGACTGTTTCTAGTGGCACCGTACTCTGTGACATTATTGAGGCATGACCTCTACCGAACTTCTCTATAAAGATCCCATGGCTGCAGCAGCGCAAGCTGCCTCTGAAATCGCAACGCGCACCGGTGTTCCAACCCATGATGTTGCTCTTGTGATGGGTTCAGGATGGGTCACCGCATGTGATGCCCTTGGAACTCCTGCCTATGAGTGCGATGCTCATGAGCTCACTGGCTTTGAGGCTCCTGCTGTTGAAGGACATTCAGGGAAGGTGCGCTCATATGAAATCGCACATGAAGGTGGAACTATTCGTGCACTCGTCTTCTTAGGTCGCACCCACCTCTATGAGGGTAAAGGTATGGAGCCAGTTGTTCATGGCGTCCGCACGGCAGTCAAAGCTGGTTGCAAAGTTGTTGTGCTTACCAATGCCTGCGGTGGAATCAACGCTTCATATAAAGTTGGTGAGCCCGTGCTTATCCGTGATCACATCTCTCTTACCGCCCAATCTCCGTTATCCGGTGCAACTTTTGTCGACCTGACGGATCTTTATAGCAAGCGAATTCGCGAGATTGTGAAGAATGAGGATTCCTCTCTCCAAGAGGGTGTCTATGTTCACTGGCGTGGTCCCACATATGAGACTCCAGCTGAAATTCTTATGATGCGCACAATGGGTGCAGATCTTGTCGGCATGTCTACTGTTCCAGAGGCGATTGCAGCTCACGCAATGGGCGCTGAAGTACTTGGCATCTCACTTGTCTCTAATGCAGCAGCTGGAATGACGGGTGAAAAGCTCAACCATGAAGAGGTCATCGCCGCAGGTAAAGCTGCAGCTAGTCGAATGGGTGAGCTCCTGAAGACGACAATTCCTAAACTCGTCTAACCGTACTAACCTGCAGATATGAACCCATCATTAATCGAAGAAGTGAAGGCCTGGATTGCAGACGATCCAGATCCGGTAACGGCTGCCTATCTTCAATCACTTCTCGATGCAGGCGATGAGACTGCTCTGAAGCCTCTATTTAACGGCTTTCTCCAATTTGGAACGGCCGGCCTGCGAGGACCTAATGGCGCTGGACCTTCAACAATGAACCGAGCTGTCGTTGGGCGCACCGCTGCTGGCATCGCCAACTATATGAAGAAGCGTGGGATGAAGTCGGTGGTAATCGGACGCGATGCCCGATATGGCTCCGAGGAATACACCCAAGAATCTGCAGAAATTCTCTCTGGTGCAGGTATGGATGTTTATATTCTCCCGCGCCCATTGCCAACACCTGTCCTTGCATTTGCAACATCACGCCTTGCCTGCGATATCGGAATTATGGTGACCGCAAGCCATAATCCTCCACAAGATAACGGCTATAAGGTCTATATCGGTCCTACTGCAGATGGAATCGACTATTCATCATCACAGATCATCAACCCAACGGATGGATACATCGCAGAAGAGATTGCGGCCATAACTTCACTTAAGGCACTACCCCGAGGTGATAAGTGGACTGTTCTCGGAGAGGAAGTTATCTCTGAGTATATTGATCGAACAATTAAGTTGGCTCCTCGACCAGGTGATATCAAGATTGTTTACACCGCAATGCATGGTGTGGGCACGGAGATTGTTCAAAGGGTCTTCAACCATGCAGGCTTTGCAACTCTCATTCTTGTAGATGAGCAGTGCACGCCAGATCCAGATTTTCCAACAGTGGCATTCCCAAATCCGGAGGAGCCTGGTGCAATTGATTTAGCACTCGCAAAGGCGCGTGATTTTGGAGCAGATCTCGTTATTGCAAATGATCCTGATGCAGATCGCTGCGCTGCTGCAATCAACGATCCACACACGGGCTGGCGGATGCTTCGTGGTGATGAGCTCGGAATAATCTTTGGTGAATGGATTGCACGCACCCATCCTTCGGGCACATTTGGAAATTCAATCGTCTCATCCTCAGCTCTTTCAAAGATCGCATCCCACTACAACGTTGACTTCCAAGAAGTTCTCACCGGCTTCAAATGGCTAGCCAAAATTAAGAATTTGGCTTTCGGCTATGAAGAGGCGATTGGATATGCCGTCGATTCCAAGACGGTCAACGATAAAGATGGGGTCTCAGCCGCCCTCTTCCTCGCCCAGATTGCGACCGATCTCAAGGGCGATGGCTTGACCCTGAGTGACCTCCTCGATGAGGTCTGGCGGCGCCATGGCTTCCATGGAACCGAGCAGATCTCTATCCGCGTAGCCGATATGGGGGCGATCTCCCGCCTTCTAGCTACTCTCCGTTCAAATCCCCCTCAGGAGATAGCGGGAAGGGCTGTAGAGGCGATTGATGACCTGGCAGCGCCTACCGATGGCCTACCTCCCACCGATGGCCTCCGCATCTGGCTCGCAGGCGGGGTCAGAATCATCATCCGCCCATCCGGAACCGAGGCAAAGCTCAAGTGTTATATCGAGGTGATTACAAAGACGAGCAAGGAGTCAGAAGAGCTCCTCAACCAGCTTCGCGAGCCGTTGAAGAAGTTCCTCTCGTAAGGTTTATTCGCCGAAGCGCTCTTTAAACTCATCGAGCATTGCAGCGGCAGCTGATGCACCACTTCGCTTAACACCAGCATCCATAAAGGCAAGCAACATATCGAGATTCTTCACGCCACCTGCGCTCTTAACCTCCATCTTCGAGGAGACTGATGCGCGCATCAACTTCACATCTTCCAAAATCGCACCAGTTGGCGCAAAGCCGGTTGAAGTTTTTACATAATCGGCACCTGATGCTTCAACAAGCTGACAAGCCTTGACGATCTCATCTTTAGTGAGATAAGCATTTTCTAAAATGACCTTAACTTGGTGGCCGCCTGCAGCAGCAACAACAGCAGCTAACTCATCACGAACTTCGTCATACATACCAGATTTCATCCAACCGATATTCATCACGACATCAATCTCCGTGGCGCCATCTGCAACGACTTGCTTTGTCTCAAAAACTTTTACAGCAGTTGCAGAGTTACCATGAGGGAATCCAACAACTGTTCCGACGTGGACATCGCTTCCCCGCAAGATATCGGCGCAGAAAGCCACATCGGCTGGCTTGCAGCAGACAGATGCAACGTCATACTTCAGTGCGACTTCACAACCTTCTCGAACTTCATCCCGAGACATATCTGGTCGCAATAGTGCGTAATCGATTGTCTTTGCAACCTGCTTAAGGGTGTATTTAGCCATGTCTTATAACTCCTCTTTACTCAGCTGCAATTGCTGCAAAGCCTGGCTTCACAATTTCATCGATAATCTCAAGTCGTTCTTCAAAAGGAATGAATGCGCTCTTAAGGGCATTGATTGTCACACGCTGGAGATCGAGAAAATTCCAATCACATGCCTTGACGAGCTCATTCATCTCACGCGACATTGATGTTGCAGACATCAAGCGATTATCGGTATTGACTGTTACTCGGAAGCGAAGCTTTGCCAGCTTTCCAATCGGGTGATCAGCAAATGATGTGGCTACGCCAGTCTGGATATTAGATGATGGACACATCTCCAATGGGATTCTTCTATCGCGCACGTAGGATGCCAATCGCCCCAATCGCGCTGGAGTGTGGTTGAAATCAATATCATCTGCGATACGAACTCCATGGCCTAAGCGCTCAGCGCCGCAAATTTGAATAGCTTCCCAGATTGATGGAAGTCCATATGCCTCACCTGCGTGGATGGTGAAGTGTGCATTCTCCTTACGGAGGTATTCAAATGTGTCGAGCTGATCGCTTGGTGGAAAACCATCTTCAGGCCCCGCGATATCAAAGCCGACGACGCCCTTGTCGCGATACTTGACCGCAAGCTCTGCAACTTCCTGTGATCGCTCATTCTGACGCATTCCACAGAGGAGGGAGAAGATGCGAATTGAATTACCTTCAGCCTTCGCCTCTTTCTCCCCTTCACGGAAGCCTTCAAGTATCGCCTCAATGACATCGGTGAGAGAAAGACCTTTTTCGGTCAAGAGCTCAGGCGCCATACGCACCTCTGCATAGACAACGCCATCACGGGCAAGGTCTACTGCACACTCACGAGAGACTCGCACGATATCTTGGCGACGCTGCATCACAGCAACTGTGTGGGCAAAGGTCTCTAAGTAGAGAACAAGCGAGCCAGAATCACATGAAGTGCGGAACCACTCAGCCAACTCTGCGGCATCATATGTTGGAAGTGTGTGGCCAATCTCTTGGGCAATCTCAATGATTGTCTCTGGACGCAATCCACCATCGAGATGATCATGGAGAAGAGCTTTTGGAAGGCGCTTGACCTGACTCTCATTTGGCTTCTTCAATAGATCTGGATTTACAACGCTCATCCTTCAATCCTTTCGAGAACAAGAGGCAATCGGTCAACGACCCCATTTTCAACAATAGAAACTGCGCCATCAAGAATCTCTAGCGCACGTTCAAAACGCGGCGCTTCATCGGTGTGAAGGGTGAATAGCGGAGCACCTGCCTCGATGTAATCGCCTGGCTTTGCATGCATCTCAATTCCTGCACCAGCTTGTACTTGCTCACCCTGCTTTGAGCGACCAGCGCCCAACCTCCAGGCAGAGACTCCCACCTTCATCGCATCCATGGTTGTGACGATTCCGCTATTTCCTGCCTTCACAACATGCTTCTCTCGCGCAACAGGAAGTGCGGCATCTGGATCTCCACCTTGAGCTGCCACCATTCGGCGCCAATGATCCATCGCGCTTCCATCTTTAAGAGCAACGGCAGGATCTTTTCCAACAATTCCAGCAGCATCAATCATCTCTCGCGCCAGAAGAATCGTAAGCTCGACAACATCTGACGGCCCTCCGCCTGCTAGGACTTCTACTGATTCTCGGACTTCAAGAGCATTTCCTGCGGTGAGTCCCAGTGGAACATCCATCGCCGTGACAAGTGCGCGCATCTTCACACCTGCATCGACACCGAGCTGAACCATCGTGCGAGCCAGTTCTGAAGCCTTCTTTGGATCAGACATAAATGCGCCGGAACCAGTCTTCACATCGAGCACGAGAGCAGATGTTCCCTCTGCAATCTTCTTACTCATGATGGAAGATGCGATCAAAGGAATAGCCTCAACGGTTGCTGTCACATCACGGAGTGCATAGAGCTTCTTATCGGCTGGAGCAAGACCAGCACCTGCGGCGCAGATAACAGCTCCAGTATCTTTCAATACCTGCAGCATCTCTTCGTTTGAAAGTGATGCGCGCCAGCCAGGAATCGATTCCATCTTGTCGAGAGTTCCACCTGTGTGGCCAAGTCCGCGACCTGATAACTGTGGAACTGCTCCCCCACATGCAGCCACGAGTGGCGCGAGTGGAAGTGTGATCTTGTCACCAACGCCGCCTGTTGAATGCTTATCTGCTGTCTTTCGATCTAGTGCCGACCAATTCATCCGCTCGCCACTATTGATCATCGCATTTGTCCAGCGGGAGATCTCTCGTGAATTCATCCCATTGAGAAGAATTGCCATAAGTAGAGCTGACATCTGCTCATCGGCAACAACGCCACGGGTGTAGGCATCAACAACCCAGTCAATCTGCGGATCAGTTAACTCATTGCGATCGCGCTTAGCTGCAATAACTTCAACAGCTGCAAATGGTTCAATCATTTAAGTCTGGTCTCGATTTCTTCCGGTCCAAATGCCCATGGAAGTAGGTCATTGAGAGTCTTGACGCCTTCATCTGTCATTAACTGCAACTTCGATCCACCATGCTCTTGAAGAAGTTGCCTGCAACGACCACATGGCATCAAAGGATTGCCTGCGATATCGACGCACGCAAAAGCGATAAGGCGTCCGCCACCAGATGCAATCAGTGATGAGACAAGACCACACTCGGCGCAGAGCGTGAGTCCGTAGCTTGCATTTTCAACATTGCAGCCCGTGACGATACGACCATCATCGACGAGCGCGGCAACTCCCACTGGAAACTTTGAATATGGCACATAAGCCTTCTTCATCGCCCCCAGCGCCTCATTGCGCAAGAGTTGCCAGTCAATCTCCATTAGTGGGAACCGCCTCCACGCTTATAGGCGATTCCATCTGCTGCCGGCGCTCGAACCTTGCCGACAAAGCCTGAGACCGCGATGATCGTTGCAATGTAAGG
>JBEEOC010000084.1:0-4401 GCA_041191845.1 Actinomycetota bacterium
ACCCCACGCTCGAGCAATCCAGCGCGCTTCTCACGTCGAATGCGGAGCTGTTCTGGAAGGTCATCTTCTACTGCAGGGGTGTTTTCATTGGTCATAGTGGGTGGAGTCTACCTTTAGAGATTCTTCTCATGAATCAATCGCAGGCCGATAAGAGTTAAATCAGGCTCATATTCATCGATTGTCTCTGCGACCCCGATAATCAAAGGCGCAAGGCCTCCGGTGGCGATAACTGTTGGCGCCTCTTCATAATCCTTTGCCAGCTCCTCGGTAATGCGATCGACCAAGCCATCTACCTGGCCAGCAAATCCAAAGATGGTTCCTGATTGCAGAGCCTCAACGGTGTTCTTGCCAATAACGCTCTTTGGTCGAATCAATTCGACTTTACGCAATTGTGCGGCGCGTGATGCAAGTGCATCGACTGAAATTTCAATACCCGGAGCGAGCGAACCACCTAAGAACTCCCCCTTAGGCGAGACCACATCGAGATTGGTTGAAGTTCCAAAATCAACAACAATTGCAGGACCGCCATAGAGAGTGTGGGCAGCTAAAGTGTTAACAATTCTGTCGGCGCCAATCTCCTTCGGATTGTCAACGAGAAGTTGAACGCCCGTCTTTGTGCCTGGCTCAACAATTGTTGTTGGAATCTCAGAGTAGTAGGTGCTGATCATGGTGCGAAGTTCTCTCAATGTAGCTGGAACAGTTGAGCAGATAGAGAGCCCAGTTAACTTATATCCAGTGACCAAGGCATTAAATTGGAGCCAGAGCTCATCTGCTGTGGTGCGTGGATCAGTCTTTACTCGCCATGATTTGACCAGTTGATCACCCTCAAAAATACCGAGGACCGTATTTGTATTTCCAACGTCGACTGTTAACAACATGGCTACTCCGCTCTCAGATCTAAACCAATATCAAGTACTGCAGCGCTATGGGTAAGGGCTCCAATTGCGATGTAATCCACGCCAGTTTCGGCATATGCCCGTGCGTTATCTCTGGTAATTCCACCTGATGCTTCTAGATGTGTCTGGCCATCGACGAATTCAACTGCCTGACGACACAATTCTGGGCTCATATTGTCGAGAAGAATTAACTCGGGTTTGAGAGGCAGAACTTCACGGAGTTGATCGAGCGTATCTACCTCAATCTCAATCGGCGCAGTTGGAAATGCGCTTCTCACAGCAGAGAATGCCTGCGACACACCACCAGCTGCTGCGATGTGATTATCTTTAATGAGAGCAGCATCAGAGAGCGACATACGATGATTTGTTCCACCACCCATGCGAACCGCATATTTTTCAAGGGCTCGATAGCCAGGTGTTGTCTTTCGCGTATCGCGCACCTTGCACTTTGTACCCACTACCTCACCAACCCAGAACGAAGTCTCGGTAGCGATTCCGCTGAGATGTCCAAGGAAGTTAAGTGCAGTGCGCTCGGCGAGAAGAATAGCTCGGGTATCTCCCTTAACGGTAAGGATGACATCACCTGCCTTAAGTAGATCGCCATCATTCTTCTTCGCAACGATATCGGTAAGACCCACCTCTTCAAGGACTGCTTTTGCCATATCAATTCCAGCAAGGACTCCTGCCTTGCGCGCAGTGAAATCTGCGGTGCTCACAGAGTCTGCAGAAATTGTGGCAACGGAGGTGACATCTTCGCCACCTTGTAAATCTTCCGCTAATGCTTTCTTGATTAAATCTCTATCAATCATTGATCGCTCACCTCCTGGTATCCGGTCGTCCACACACCGCTCTGATCTAACTGCTGGATGATCCGCTTGCGCCATAGGTTGCTTGTATCCGGAAAATCTTCTCGCCAGTGCGATCCACGGGTCTCTTGGCGGATCAGCGCTGCCTTCAAAATGGCCTGCGCCAATTGGAAGAGATTTGTCGCCTCCCACGCTTCAACGCAAGGTTCTGTGCTCTTTCTATCTTCAATACGAGTTAAATCGGCGCTAGTTTTTAGAAGTGAATCAGAAGAACGCAATACGCCAGCGCCTCGACTCATACTTGCTTGAATACTCGCCCGCACAGAAGGATCGAGAAGAATCGAGCGCGATGCATTCTCGACTGGCTCCCCTGGCTCTGGTGTGTGGGCTGCAATGTCTGCCGCAATTCGAGCGCTAAAGACGAGCCCTTCAAGGAGTGAATTTGATGCCAATCGATTGGCGCCATGAACACCAGAACATGCAGTTTCACCGCAGGCATAGAGGCCAGGGACGCTTGTACGGCCATTGAGATCGACCCGCACGCCACCTGATGCGTAATGAGATGCAGGTGCAACAGGAATCAGATCTTTCATAGGGTCAATTCCATGCTCGCGACATGAGGCATAGATAGTAGGGAATCTCTTCTCAAACCCTTCGATATGTCTCACATCGAGCCAGACATGGTGAGCACCACTTTCATTCATCACTCGCATGCTCGCAATAGCTACTACATCTCTGGGTGCTAGCTCAGCTAATGGATGAACTCCTTGCATAAAGCGATTACCGAGATCATCTAAAAGGTAAGCACCCTCACCGCGCACAGCCTCTGAGATAAGTGGTTGTTGGCCTTGTGAATTCTCGCCGAGCCAGAGAACTGTTGGGTGGAACTGAATAAACTCAACATCGGCAACTTTTGCACCTGCCCGAAGAGCGAGAGCAACTCCATCACCTGTTGAGACAGATGGGTTTGTCGTCTGAGAGAAAACTTGCCCTAGACCACCAGTTGCAAGTACCACTGCCTTAGCAAGTGCGCGCCCAACACCATCTCTACTTCCAGCGCCGATCACGTGGAGAGTAACTCCGCAAACTTCTCCATCCTGATCTTTAAGTGCATCGAGCACAAGTGCATGCTCAACAACTTCAATCTCAGGATCATTATGAACAGCAGCTAAGAGTGCGCGTGAGACCTCGGCACCTGTTGCATCGCCACCAGCATGAATGATGCGATTGCGGTGATGGCCACCTTCTCGAGTAAGTGAGATTTCACCTGAGGCTTCAGTATCAAACTTTGCACCGCGTTCAATTAATTTACGAACCGCCTCTGGTCCTTCAGTAACAAGGACGCGGACGGCGGTGACGTCACAGAGTCCAGCGCCTGCCTCTAAAGTGTCTGCAAGGTGCTCTTCTGGAGAGTCTCCCTCACCGAGAGCGGCTGCGATTCCACCTTGTGCCCATTTTGTTGAGCCTTCATCGACGCGAGCTTTTGTCACGAGCAAGACTGATAATCCGTAGGTGCGACATTGAAGTGCAGTTGTAAGGCCTGCGATACCTGATCCCACAACAATCACATCAGCTGATGCGGTCCACCCAGGAGCTGGTGCAAGTAGCTTCATTACTTCACCTCGCTCTTCACTGCCATATTGTCGAGCAAACGGACTCCATTTATCCAACCAGCGACAATTGCACGCGTAAATCGAGTAGTCGAAGTAGGCGACAGGAAGGTCTCCTCATCGATGTAATCGGCATAGTCGAGGGTAAAGAGCGGCTCCTGCGCCAAGAGCGAGCGAAGCTCACTCTCACTCCTTGACTCACGCAAAGCTTTTGAGATTACTCGAGCTGCAACTCGTCCATCCTCATCGAGTCGCACATTACGAGATGACATCGCCAATCCATCGTTCTCTCTAATAATTGGCGCAGCGATAATCTTTACTTCTTCTGCGATCTCTCGCACGAGAGCAAGTTGCTGAAAATCTTTTTCACCGAAAATTGCATATTGAGGCTTTACTAAATCAAAGAGTCTGCGAACAACGGTGACTACGCCATCAAAGTGGCCGGGACGTGATGCTCCCTCATAGAGGCTTGAGATTGCTCCTGCCGTGAGGCGGGTAAAGCCTTCCGGATAAATTTCTTCATAAGTTGGAAACCAGAGATGCGTCACGCCATATTCCTCGGCCAAGGCAATATCGCGCTCAGGGGTCTTTGGATACTTCTCTAAATCATCCTTATTCTCAAATTGGAGTGGATTGATATAGATACTGGCGACAACATTCTCTGAATAGCTCTTTGCTAACGAGAAGAGTGAACCGTGGCCGGCATGGAGCGCGCCCATTGTGGGAACAAATGCGCATGCAGAAGGAAGCTCTTGCGCATGTGTTACTACCTTCATGGCTCCAGTCCTTTCAGGTACCGGGCAGACAGTGTCCTCAGTCTAAACGCTTATGGCAGTTGAGCCAAAAGTTCTGAAACCTTGCCGTGAGTCAGGAGTAGCGCATCGGGTTCGATTTCAGCCCATGGCTCTAAGACAAATCGACGCTCATGTGCTCGTGGATGAGGCAGAGTTAACTCCTGCGCATAACTTAAGATCGAGCCATATTGAATGAGATCGAGATCAATAGTTCTCGGTCCCCAATGTTCAATCCGCTCTCTCCCCAATACCTTTTCAATTCCATGTAAAAGTGCGAGTAGCTCTGCTGCTGGTA
>JBEEOC010000085.1:0-10394 GCA_041191845.1 Actinomycetota bacterium
TCGTGGTGATAAATGATGCGAGGTCGGTGATGGAGTCAATCGCTGCTAAATCTGCTGCCAGTGGTGTCAGGCCGCGCGCCTTGATGGCCTCGGTATCCATAAATGATTTGTAGAGGTCGCCAATCTTCTGAGCCTCGCCCTCACCGGATGCGGTCTCGATGATTTCACGCACCTGAACTTCGGCAATGTCATAGAGGGTGCGAGATACGCCATCGCTAGCGCGGTCTGCTGGAATCTCATAGGTATCGAGCCAAGTGCCTGCAAAGTGGCGAAAGAGATCGTCCTGCGGGCGGATAGCAGGGTTCATAAATTGACGGTCGATACCAGACTTCACAAAAGCTCCTTTGGTTGAATCTTCAACTATTGTCGTATCATTGCCTATATGACAGAGAAAAACGCTACCGCACCTAAGTGGCTTAACTCATCTGAAATGAAGGCTTGGCGCCAATACATCATCGCCAGCCGACGACTCCTCGATGCGCTGGATGAGGATCTCTCTGCCCATGATTTATCGATGGCAGATTATGAAGTTCTTGCCCAACTTAGCGATGCTCCAGACCGCACCATGCGCATGTCTGAACTCGCAGAGGTCGCCATGATTTCTCGTTCTCGTCTCTCTCACCGGATTAAGGTGATGGAGAAGGAGGGGTGGGTCCGACGCGAGGCCTGTCCGGAAGATAAGCGGGGCTACTTTGCCATCATGACCCCTAAGGGCTGGAAGGCAATTGTTGCTGCCGCCCCTGACCATGTAGCTAGTGTCCGAAGCCGTTTCCTTGATGCCCTCGATAGAGATGATCAGAAGGCGCTCGCCGAAATCTTTGATCGCGTTGCTGCCCGCATTAAAGATATTGATAAAGAGTAATTTCTCATCCAGTTTTAACTTTAAATTTTGAGCAATAAAAAACCCCGCCACATAAAGTGGCGGGGTTTTTTATAAGTAATAAATTACTTCTTCTTAGCAGCCTTGCGCTTTGGAGCAGCCTTCTTAGCAGCTGTCTTCTTAGCTGCTGGCTTGCGCTTTGCAACCTTCTTAGCAGCTGGCTTTGCAGCAGCCTTCTTGCGGCGCTTTGGAGCAGCCTTCTTAGCAGCTGGCTTTGCAGCAGCCTTCTTGCGGCGCTTTGGAGCAGCCTTCTTAGCAGCTGGCTTTGCAGCAGCAGCCTTCTTACGACGCTTTGGAGCAGCCTTCTTTGCAGCAGCTGGCTTAGCAGCAGCCTTCTTGCGGCGCTTTGGAGCAGCCTTCTTTGCAGCAGGAGCTGCAACAGCAGCCTTCTTGCGGCGCTTTGGAGCAGCCTTCTTTGCAGCAGCTGGCTTTGCAGCAGCCTTCTTACGCTTTGGAGCAGCTTTCTTAGCAGCAGCCATGTGTTTATCTCCTAAATGGAAGGGTTCGGATCCGTCACCCAAACCTGTTTCGTGGATAAGTGTGACGGATAATAAAAAAAATTGCCACTACATAGTGGCAAATATCGCAGTGCGTGTCGTTAATTATTTTTTTCTAATTTTCATGCATTTAATAAAAATCGCGAATATTTTTCGACGGATATTTCATTGATTGTCGAGATTTTTCCGCTTTTCCCGCTCTTCGACGGCATATTTATTGGTTTCTGCGTCATATTTGCGGAAATCGGGCATCAAAATCGCCAAAATGACCACTACAACCACGCATGCAACCCCGCCGGAAGTTACCGAGAAGGAAAGTGAGGTAGCTGAGGCCATCGTTGCAGCTCGTAATTGGCCGGCTAGTGGTCCAACTGAGTAGGAGAGCAATTCAATTCCAGCCAATCGACCGCGGAGATTATCTGGGATGGTCTGATTCCAGATGGTGCTTCGGAAGAGGGCGCTGATGTGATCGGATGCGCCGGCGAGGGCGAGACAGAAGAGGACGAGAATGAGTGAGTGGGTCATTCCTGCCAGTGCGATCGCAGCACCCCATCCGATGGCGGCGAGGATGATTGCCTTACCGTGATATCGGTAGGTCTTGGTCCAGCCACTTGTGAGAGTGACAATGACAGCACCGACAACTCCAGCTGCATAGAAGAGGCCAAGTGCCCACGATGATCCAAGGAGATCTGCCCAGAATGGAAAGAGGGCGTTAGGCATTGCAAGAAACATTGCAGCTAAATCGATGATGTAGGTGGCGAGGAGATCTTGTCTACTAAAGGCATATCTCACACCCTCTAAAAGCGCTGCCAGAGATGGCTTTTCTGACTCATTAGATGGTGGGATTCTGCGCACCTTCGCCAAGAAGATAAGTGAGATCAGATAGGTCGCAATATCAAATGCATATCCGACGGTGATAGAAAATGTGGAGAAGATAATTCCGCCTAATGTGGGACCGACGATAAAACCAAATTGCCAACGAAGTGTCAGCAGATTTGTCGCACTTGGAAGATCTTCATGGCTGACCAACCGCGGCAAGATCGCACCCATCGATGGTCGCTGCAATCCATCGACCACGGCGAAGAGCGCTGCCGCCACATAGATCACAATCGTCTGAGGATTGGGCAGGATTGAGTTGGCCATCAAGATGACAACGATGAGGAGGGCGCCTGCCTCGGTGGCCCAGATCATCTTCTTTCGATCGACCGTATCGGCAAGGACTCCGCCATAGAGGCCAAAGATGATGAGCGGGACTATCTCAATGACGCCGAGGATTCCCACCGCAAGATAGGAGCCAGTGATCTCTTTAAGGTGGAAGGGGAGGGCGACATAGGTAATCATCGATCCGAGATAGGAGATGAGACCTGCCGTCCAGAGATTGCGGAAATCGGGATATTTCTTAAGGGGAGTGAGATCTATCGCGATTTTGGACATTTGCCGATAGTAATCTCGCTAGCCGTTAGTGGAAAGTCTGCTCCTGCGTTGGAAATGCTCCGCTGCGCACCTCATCGGCAAATTCCTTCGATGCATCGAGGAGCTCTTGGCGGAGATTGCGATATGCCTTAGCCAACTTCGGTGGCTTTGCAGTCAGCCCAGCCATATCGGTCCAGACCAAGACTTGGGCATCGGTCACAGCACCAGCACCGATTCCGATGGTAGGAATGGAAAGGGATGCGGTGATCTCTCGTGCCAACTCCTCCGGAACAAGTTCAAGGACGATGGAAAATGCGCCAGCTTTCTCCAAGTCGAGCGCCGCCGCCTTCATGACATCGCCATCGGTGCGTCCTTGCACCTTATAACCGCCGAGTTGGTGGAGTGATTGTGGTGTGAGACCGAGGTGGCCCATCACCGGAATTCCAGATGAGGTCAACTTCTTCACTGTCTCTAAGTGAGCGCCCTCGAGCTTTACCGCCATCGCACCTGCCTCTTTAAAGAAACGGATCGATGTTGCCAGCGCTTGCTCTGGTGAAGATTCATAGGAGCCGAAAGGAAGATCTGCCACAACCAATGAGCGGTGCGAACCTCTCACCACAGCGCGAGTCAAAGGAATCAACTCATCGACCGTAACGGGAATGGTGTTCTCTTCCCCTAAGAAGTTATTGCCCGCACTATCGCCGACCAAGAGAACAGGAATACCTGCCTCATCAAAGATAGCGGCAGTCATCTGCTCATAGGAGGTGAGCATCGCCCACTTCTCACCGCGCTCTTTAGCGCTCTTGAGATCGAGGATGGTGATGCGACGGTGAGCGGCACCGCCATAGAGGGTCGTTGACGACATGTATTTCTCCTGACCTCGAAGCCATTTCTGGTCCCCGGGCTATATAGGTTCAATAAGAAACGATACTCCTCTACTCTTGAACAATGAAGTTGAGAGTGGCCCTGGCCCAGATCAACCCCACTGTGGGAGACCTTGAGGGCAATGCTGCCTTGATCTTGGCCCATGCAGAATCTGCGGCAAATAACGGCGCCCATATCGCCCTCTTTCCGGAGATGTCTCTGACTGGTTACCCGGTTGAAGATCTAGCACTCCGCCCATCTTTTCAATTGGCAAGCGCCAAGTCGATCCAGGTCTTAGCGGCATCGCTTCCAGCAAAGCTAGTCACCATCGTTGGCTATCTCGACCACCTCGATGGCGCGCCACAGAATCGAGTTGCAGTCATTACAGGTGGCCAGATTGTCGCCACCTATACAAAGTGCCACCTTCCTAATTACGGGGTCTTTGATGAATACCGCAACTTCGTTCCAGGCGATAAGACCCTTGTGGTCAGAGTCCATGGAATCGATATCGGTATTGTGATTTGTGAAGATCTCTGGGTAGATGGTGGCATTACAGCCAAACTCGCAGAGCGCAGACCAGGGCTCGTACTCGTACCTAATGGATCTCCCTTTGAACGCAATAAAGATGATGTGAGAGCAGCTCTCGTGAAGAAGCGCGCACTCGAAGTCGGAGCACCACTTATCTATGTCAATATGACAGGTGGTCAAGATGACCTCGTCTTTGATGGTGACAGTATTGCTGTTGATGCAAATGCAAATGTGATTGCTCGGGCACCGCAATTTGAAGATGGCATGATGTTGCTCGATATTGATGCCGAAGGTGGCACAAGCAACCCAGATGTGATCATCAGTGAAGATGAGGCGAAGCTCGATCGTGTTCTCACCCCAGGAATTGCCCATCGCCTCGGTGATGAGGAAGAGATCTGGAACGCCATTGTGGTTGGCCTTCGTGATTACGTGATTAAGAATGGCTTTAGCCAGGTACTCATCGGTTTGTCAGGTGGAATTGATTCAGCGGTAGTGGCGGCACTTGCCTGTGATGCACTTGGTCCAGAGCTAGTCCATGGCGTTGCGATGCCAAGTAAATATTCATCGGATCACTCAATTGAAGATGCCCACGAATTAGCGTGTAATACCGGCCTTGGCCTTCGCACCGTGCGGATCGAATCGATGGTCGATGCCTATATGAAGGAGCTCAAGCTCTCAGGTTTAGCAGAAGAGAATCTCCAAGCTCGCGTCCGCGGAACAACCTTGATGGCGATTTCAAACCAAGAGAATATGTTGGTCCTTGCCACCGGAAATAAATCAGAGCTTGCCTGTGGTTACTCCACCCTCTATGGCGATGCGGTCGGTGGCTATGCGCCGATTAAAGATATTTACAAGGTCGATGTGTGGGCCCTTGCTCGCTGGCGCAATGAGGTCGCGCGAATTGCTGGAGAGACGCCACCTATTCCTGTTCGCTCCATTGAGAAGGAGCCGAGCGCTGAATTACGCCCTGATCAGAAAGACTCTGATTCTCTGCCAGAGTATGAAATTCTCGATGAGGTATTACGCAATTATGTGGATGAAGATCGTGGCTATAACGAGCTCTTAACGATGGGATTTGATCCAGCTTTGGTTAAGCGGGTTATCGCGATGGTCGATAAGGCTGAATACAAGCGGCGCCAGTATCCACCTGGAACAAAGGTCTCTAAGCGCGCATTCGGTAAGGATCGCCGCCTGCCGATGACCTCCCACTGGCGCGAACTCTAATTTTGTAACACAGCCGAAACATCCCTTTGGCACGATGAGGCTATGTCCTCAGACAAGATGAGCAAGCAGCAAGAGTTCGTTCTTCGTACTATCGAAGAGCGCGATATTCGCTTTATTCGACTCTGGTTTACCGATGTTCTCGGCACCCTCAAATCAGTTGCAATTGCACCTGCCGAGTTAGAGGCTGCCTTTGAAGAAGGTATCGGCTTTGATGGATCTGCCATTGAGGGATTTGCGCGCCACTCTGAATCAGATATGTTGGCAAAGCCAGACCCTGCAACATTTTCAATCTTGCCATGGCGCACTGAAGCTCCCGGGGCAGCTCGCATGTTCTGCGACATCACTCTTCCAAGTGGTGAACCATCTCCTGCTGATCCGCGCAATGTTCTCCGTCGCACACTCGCCAAGGCTGCGCAGATGGGTTACACCTGCTACACCCACCCAGAGATTGAGTTCTTCCTCTTTAAGCGCCAACCAGAAAAGGGCGAGCTCCCAGTTCCCGTCGATCAAGGTGGCTACTTCGATCACACACCGGCAGTCGTTGGCCATGACTTCCGTCGACAGGCAATCACATTATTGGAATCAATGGGAGTCTCGGTTGAGTTTAGCCACCATGAAGGTGCGCCTGGTCAGCAGGAGATTGATCTTCGCTATGCCGATGCTTTGAGCACAGCAGATAACATCATGACCTTCCGTCATGTGATTAAAGAGGTCGCGCTAGAGCAGGGCTTCTATGCATCTTTCATGCCAAAGCCATTTACCGATCATCCAGGCTCTGGAATGCATACCCACGTCTCACTCTTTAAAGGTGAAGAGAATGCTTTCTATGATGCAAAGGCAGAGCTCAACCTCTCGGAAACAGGTCGCCAATTTGTTGCAGGTATTTTGAAACATGCATCAGAGATCACCGCTATCACCAATCAATGGGTCAACTCTTATAAGCGCTTGCAAGGTGGCGGAGAGGCGCCAGCGCTCATTAACTGGGGCCATAACGATCGTGGTGCGCTGGTGCGCATCCCTATGTATAAGCCGAATAAAGAGAACTCCACCCGAATTGAGTTCCGCTCTCCGGATTCTGCCTGTAATCCATATCTCGCCTACGCGGTGATGATTGCAGCTGGACTCAAGGGTATTGAGGGCAACTACAAGTTAGAGAGCTCAACCGATTCTCACGTCTTGCCAGCAAATCTTAATGAGGCAATTTCGATCATGGAGAAGAGCGAACTTGTCCGAGAGACTCTCGGTGAGCATGTCTTTGAATATGTATTGCGTAATAAGAGAGCAGAGTGGCTGGATTATCGTCGCCAGGTGAGCCAATTTGAACTCGATCGATACCTTCCAGTTCTCTAATTATCTGCCAGCCAAAGTTTGACTTAGTTATCCTTTCGCCATGGCACACCTCATCCTTGAAGAGAATCATGCTCGTCTTCAACTCTCACTTCTTGAGAGCCTCGGCGCCTTCCGTCGCTCACCTCGAATCCTCCTTAGCGAGATTGAATCTGTTGAAATCGTTGATAATCCATGGAGCGCGCAGGTCTTGAAAGGCGTTCGTATTGGTACCGGCTTTCCATTCCTCATTCTTCTCGGAGTTATGAAGTACATAAGGGGTAAAGATTTCTGTGCAATCTACAAGCGCCGTCCCAATGCAATTCTCGCGATGAAGAGCGGCCCCTTTAAGCGATGGATCTTTGAGATTAAAGATATCGCTGAGATTGATGCGCTTCGGCAAGCGATAAAGCAATGACAGCTGTTATTGAAATGCGTGAGCTTCACCTTGAAGATGGAGCTCAGGTGGCATCCATTCACCGAGCGATGAAAGAGCAAGATGATTTCAACTTCCTACTCAGTGAGTATGTTCAGGGTGAAGATTTCGCTCCCTATTTAGAACGAGTTGCTGCCTATAAAGATGAGGCGACCGTTCCAGCAGGGAAAGTTCCTTCGACATTTCTCATCGCTGTAATAGAGGGAAAGGTTGCTGGACGCTTATCTATCCGCCACACACTCAATGAATGGCTCGCACTCGTTGGTGGCCATATTGGTTATGGCGTAGCACCGGAGTTTCGCGGCCAGGGGGTTGCAACTCATATGCTCCGGTATGGAATTGATTTCCTAAAGGAACGGGGCGAGGAGAGAGTCTTTATCTCCTGCCTTCCTCACAATGAACACTCTCGCCGCGTCATTGAAAAGTGCGGGGGAGAGTTTGCTGGAATTGCCCTTGACCCCCACGCTGATAACAAGGCCTATCGCACATATTGGATTCCGACAGGCCTCTAGTTAAACGAGAAAAAGTGGGCAAGCGGGCTTAGGCTTTTTCCATGAGCAAATCAGTCACAACAGCATCGCTTCGTCGCTACAACCTCATCGCTGGTGTTCTTCACCTCGCCCAGATGATCGTTGTGCTCGCCTTGGCAAATGATTTCACTTTGCCAATCGTGGCTCGCTATATGGCTGGTCCTCCAGGCACAACATTTGCTGAACCACTGACCTTGCTCGACGCTCCTATAGGTATCACCGTAGCGATATTTCTTGGCCTTTCAGCGCTCTTTCATTTCCTCGTTGCCTCACCACAATTCTTCAACCGCTATGCAAGTGGAATTGAGAAGCAACATAACTACTTCCGTTGGGTGGAGTACTCCTTTAGCTCCTCTGTGATGATCGTGCTCATCGCACTCATCACTGGTGTCTCTGATGTGACTGCAATCATTGCAATCTTTGGTGTAAATGCATCGATGATTCTCTTTGGTTGGCTGCAAGAGAAATACGAGACACCTGGCAACGGTGGATATCTTCCATTTATCTTCGGCTGCATCGCCGGCATCGTTCCTTGGCTCGGACTTCTCTTCTATGTCCTCAGCATTGGTGGCCCAGCTGATACTTCAGCACCAGCCTTTGTCTATGGCATTGTTCTTTCGATCTTCCTCTTCTTCAACTCTTTCGCCCTCGTGCAGTGGCTTCAATATAAGAAGGTTGGAAAGTGGAGCGATTACATCCGGGGAGAGAAGACCTACATCACCCTCTCGCTGGTGGCTAAATCTGCCCTTGCATGGCAGATATTTGCGTCAACGCTCGCTGCCTAATCAAGCGGAGTTGAGAGATTGCCTCTTGGCTCACAAGGCCAGCCACGATAGGATTGCCCCACTATGACGCTCCGCGGACTCCTACTTATCCGCCGTAGCGAGGCCTAAATACCGGTCTCCTCGCTGCGGGGTTTGGTGTTGCCGGTAACAACTCGGCCAACTATTAGGAGCACGAAATGAATTTCCCGAAACAAACCCCATCGAAGATGCCTGTGCATCGCTACTCATCATTTATTCCAGTAGAACTTACCGATCGCACCTGGCCAGATAAGAAGATGACAGTGGCCCCAAAGTGGTCTTCGGTTGACCTTCGCGATGGCAATCAGGCGCTCATCGATCCGATGGATACGCCCCGCAAGCTTGCGATGTTCAAGCTACTTGTCGCGATGGGCTACAAAGAGATTGAGGTGGGATTCCCATCTGCCTCACAGACAGATTTTGATTTTGTTCGCAAGATTATCGATGAGGGCCTTATTCCTGATGATGTCATCATCCAGGTTCTAACCCAGGCTCGTGAACCGCTCATCCGTCGCACCTATGAAGCTATCGCTGGTGCCAAGCAGGCGATCATTCACCTCTATAACTCAACCTCAACTTTGCAACGTCGCGTCGTCTTTGGCCTCGATAAAGAGGGCATTAAGAAGATCGCAACCGATGGCGCTCAACTCTGCCTTGATTTAATGGCTACTGTTCCCGATACCAAGATTTCCTTTGAATACTCACCTGAGTCATATACCGGGACAGAGCTCGAATTTGCCGTTGAGGTCTGTAATGCTGTCAATGAAATTTGGAAGCCGACTCCGCAGTGGAAGACGATCATGAATCTTCCAGCAACTGTTGAGATGGCAACGCCCAATGTCTATGCAGATTCAATTGAGTGGATGTGTCGCAACCTCAACAATCGCGACTCGGTCATCGTCTCACTACATCCACATAACGATCGTGGAACTGGCGTTGCAGCGGCAGAGCTTGGATATCTCGCTGGTGCAGATCGCATTGAAGGAACTCTCTTTGGTAATGGTGAGCGCACCGGAAATGTCTGCCTCGTTACCCTCGGAATGAACTTGGTCTCTCACGGAATCGATCCCCATATCGATTTCAGCAATATCGATGAAATACGTCGCACCGTTGAATATGCAAACCAGTTGAAGGTGCCAGAGCGCCATCCTTATGGTGGTGACCTTGTCTTCACCGCCTTCTCTGGCTCTCACCAAGATGCCATTAAGAAGGGCTTTGAGCACCTCGAGCGCGATGCGAAGGCTGCCGGAGTCCCAGTCGATCAGCACACATGGGCTGTTCCATATCTTCCAATCGATCCAAAAGATATCGGGCGCTCCTATGAAGCCGTTATCCGCGTTAACTCACAATCAGGAAAGGGCGGCGTTGCTTATCTTCTTAAGACCGAGCATCACCTCGATCTTCCACGTCGCCAGCAGATTGAGTTCTCCAAGATTGTCCAGGCAAAGACAGACCATGAAGGCGGCGAAGTCACTGCAGATCAACTCTGGGAGATCTTTGAAGATGAATACCTCCCAACTGAATCTGCTCCATGGGGTCGATTCAGACTTAAGGGTCTCTCACAAACATCTGAGATGAATAAGGATGTTCAGCTCAGTGTTCAGATTACAGATCGCGGTGAACCGGTTGAGCTATCTGGTCATGGCAATGGTCCGATTGCTGCCTTCTGCAACATCCTCACCAATTACGGGGTAGATGTTCGTGTTCTCGATTTCCATGAGCATGCTCTCTCATCAGGCGGCGATGCCTCTGCTGCTGCATACCTTGAATGTGCAATTGGGGGAGATGTCTTCTGGGGCGTTGGAATCGACCCAAATACGACAACTGCTTCACTTAAAGCGGTCGTGTCTGCAATCAACCGCGCTATCCGCTAACTACCCTTAGCGCCGTGAG
>JBEEOC010000086.1:0-6250 GCA_041191845.1 Actinomycetota bacterium
CGGCAACGATTTGATCAGTAATCTCAGCGGCGGTGAGGTTGCGCTTGAGGCCACCTTGTCCGGTGGCACAGAATGGACAGTTCATTCCACAGCCTGCTTGAGATGAGATACAGACTGTTACGCGATCTGTGTAACGCATCAAGACTGACTCGACGAGAGTTCCATCATGGAGCTTCCAGAGATCCTTGCGAGTCATTCCGCCATCTGTCGTGCGAGTGGTAACGAGCTCCATCAACTTTGGGGTGAGGGCATCTGCCAGAGTCTGTCGTTCGCTTGCTGGAATATCGGTCCAGGTCTCTGGATCGTTATTGAGATGGGTGAAGTAGTGAGTTGCTACCTGGCTGGCTCTAAAGCCTTGAAAGCCAAGCTCTTTGGCAAAGTTCTTTCGATCTTCCGGTGAGAAGTCAGCAATGTGCTTTGGTGCCTTCTTCTTTTGAACTGGCTCATCAAAGATTAAGTTCAACTCTTCATTGGTGCGGCTCATAGCAGACCTGAATCCTGTGCTCGGCGCACGATTTCGAGTGCAAGCCACAGGGTTGGAGCTGCAAAGAGAATAGAGTCGAGGCGATCGAGGACTCCTCCGTGACCTGGGAGGAGATCTCCCATATCTTTAATCGCAAGATCGCGCTTAATCGCAGATTCAATGAGATCACCGACAGTTCCTGAGATTACAACGGCAAGACCTGCAAGTGCGCCAATCCAGACCTGTGCATCAAGGATGTAGTGGAATGCAAGTGCGCCAGCGATCGTCGTGAAGACAATAGAACCAGCAAAGCCTTCCCAAGTCTTCTTCGGGGAGATCTTCGGCGCCATTGTGTGCTTACCGAGAGCAAGTCCGGTGAAGTAAGCGAAGGTGTCGTTACAGGCAATTAAGACTACAAAGGTCATCATCCGCTCAAAGCCAGTGTGAGGGCGAGCAAGGAGAATCAAGAATCCTGCTAAGAATGGAATATAGATAAGAGTGAGCGCATATGCAGATGCGCTACGAATAAAGTGCTCGGGCCCTTTTGGCAGAAGGAGAGCGAGTAACAAAGGAAGCGCAATTGCAGTTGCCACTGCTAAACCATTGACTCCACCGAGCCAGGCAGCAGTTGCCATACCGATTGAGGCAAGAGTCAGTGCTGGGAATGAGAGATTGATATCGGCGCTCTTGAGAGCGTTTACCATCTCTCTCACGCCGAGCACCATTGCAAGACCAACAATGGCTGCAAAGATCACTCGCTCATAGCGCAGAGAGAACCAGACGATGGCAAAGAGAACTACCGAGACGCCAATAGATGGAAGTAACTTTCTTCCGGCGCGCTTATTAATCGCGTCATTGATGGCGTGGAGATCAGACATGAGAGAGTACGAGGCTTAGACCTCGAGGAGCTCAGCTTCCTTATGCTTTAAGAGCTCATCGATCTTGGCGACATGATCTGCAGTGATCTTCTCAAGCTCCTTCTCGCCACGTGAGAGGTCATCCTTTGAGATCTCGCCATCTTTCTCAGCTTTTTCCATCGCCTCTTTTGCTGCGCGACGGATATTTCGCATTGAAATCTTTGAATCTTCAGCCTTGGTCTTTGCCACCTTGATGTAATCCTTGCGGCGCTCCTCTGTTAATTGTGGGAGGGCGACGCGAATAACTGAGCCATCTGATGCTGGGTTAACACCGAGATCTGATTCGCGGATCGCCTTCTCGATAGATGCCATCGCACCCTTATCAAATGGAGAGACAAGCGCTAATCGGTTCTCAGGAATCTGGATTGAGGCAAGTTGTGAGAGAGCGGTGTAGGTGCCGTAGTAATCGACCATGATCTTATTGAACATGCCAGGATGGGCGCGTCCGGTGCGGATAGCGCCGAAATCATCCTTTGCTACCTCAACAGCCTTAGCCATTTTCTCTGTCGCCTCTTTGAGGGAGGTTGCAACATCTGCCATTTTCTTCTCTATTCTCTAGTCACTCTCGTTAATTAACGAGAGTTCCAATCTTTTCACCGCGCACAGCGCGACCGATATTGCCATGGGACATCAGGTCAAAGACAACGATCGGTAATTTATTCTCACGGCAGAGGCTAAAGGCTGCTGCATCTGCAACAGCGAGTGACTTCTGGAGAACTTCATCATATGAAATCTGATCAAACTTCACTGCGCTTGGATCCTTACGAGGATCTGCGTTATATACGCCATCAACGCCAGACTTTGCGAGCAAGAGCGCATCTGCGCCAATCTCTAGTGCGCGCTGAGCGGCAACGGTATCTGTTGTGAAGAATGGCATTCCAGCACCAGCACCGAAGATCACAACGCGGCCTTTCTCTAGGTGGCGCATGGCGCGACGTGGAACATATGGCTCTGCAACCTGTCCCATTGTGATCGCGGTCTGAACGCGGGTATCAACGCCTTCGCGCTCGAGGAAATCTTGGAGGGCGAGGCAATTCATTACTGTGCCGAGCATTCCCATGTAATCTGCACGTGAGCGCTCCATACCGCGCTCTGAGAGCTCTGCGCCACGGAAGAAGTTGCCGCCACCTACGACGATAGCGACCTGGGTACCAGAGCGAACAACATCTGCAATCTGCTTTGCGACATCAACGAGAACATCGGGATCGAGCCCCACGCCCTTGCCGCCGCCGAATACCTCACCGGAAAGCTTAAGGAGCACCCTCTGATATGAACGCCGATCTACTGGAGTCTGCGTTCCTGTCATGAGAGTGCTCCTCTTCGCTTAACTTCGAGTTAATTCCTTTTAGGAATTGTATTACTGGCCGACGCGGAAGCGGTGGAATGCCTTAACGGCGGTTCCTGCCTCATCAAGAATCTGCTGAACAGTCTTTTTTGCATCCTTAGCAAATGCCTGCTCAAGAAGTGAAACTTCCTTCACAAAGCCGGTGATGCGACCTTCAACGATCTTTGAGAGAGCCGCCTCTGGCTTGCCCTCTGCCTTTGCGGTCTCTTCTGCAACGCGACGCTCGTTCTCAATAAGGTCAGCTGGGACCTCATCGCGGTTAACGAACTTCGGAGCAAATGCTGCGATGTGCTGAGCAACATCGCGACCGACCTCTGCAGCCTCCTTAGCAAGTGAGACGAGAACGCCTACCTGTGGTGGAAGATCTGGTGAAGTCTTGTGGAGGTAGAGACCAACTGGACCGTTGATAACAGCGACGTTGCGGATCTCAATCTTCTCACCGAGAGTTGCATTGCCCTCATCGATAACTTCCTGAACTGTCTTTCCCGCTGCAGTCTTAGCTGCAAGGAATGAAGCGACATCAGGTGTCTTAACCTCGAGGAGAGTTGCTACGAGCTCATCACCGAGGGCGATAAAGCGCTCACCCTTAGCAACGAAGTCTGTCTCACAGTTGAGCTCAAGCATGACGCCTGTATCTCCTGCGACCTTTGCTACAACGAGACCGTTTGAAGTCAAACGACCTTCACGCTTTGTTACGCCCTTAAGGCCCTTAACGCGGATGATTTCGACAGCCTTGTCGTAATCACCTTCTGCCTCATCGAGAGCCTTCTTGCAATCGAGCATGCCCGCTGCAGTCGCCTCACGTAGGCGCTTAACATCATCTGCTGTGTAGTTAGCCATTCTTAATTACGCCTCCGGTGTAGTTGCAGGTGCTGCATCTGCTGCAGGCGCTGCGTTGTCGAGAATCTCCTTCTCCCACTCAGCAAGTGGTTCTGCTGCAGGAGTAGCTGGTGCTGCATTTGCAGAGCGTGACTTAAGTCCATCTGCAATTGCATCTGTGATAACGCGTGTGAGGAGTTCGATTGAACGAATCGCATCGTCGTTACCAGGAATCTTGTAATCAACTTCATCTGGATCGCAGTTTGTATCGAGGATTGCGATAACTGGGATACCGAGCTTCTTCGCTTCTTGAATTGCGAGGTGCTCCTTCTTTGTATCAACAACCCAGAGAGCTGAAGGAAGCTTTGTCATATTACGAATACCGTCGAGGTTCTTAAAGAGCTTCTCGCGCTCACGGCGGAGCATCAAGAGCTCCTTCTTTGTGAGGAGAAGGTCGTTCTTCTCTTCGAGAGCTTCAAGCTCCTTGAGGCGCTGAATACGCTTCAAAACTGTTGGGAAGTTTGTCAGCATTCCACCCAACCAGCGCTCTGTAACAGTTGGCATGCCAACGCGAGCTGCTTGGTTGATGATCGGTGTGTGAGCCTGCTTCTTTGTTCCAACGAACAAGATATGTCCACCCTTGGCAACGATGTCCTTAGTGAACGCGTATGCCTGATCGATCAAAGCAAGTGACTGCTGGATATCGATGATGTAGATGCCATTACGTTCTGTGAAGATAAAACGCTTCATCTTTGGATTCCAACGACGAGTCTGGTGTCCGAAGTGGACTCCGCTGTCGAGGAGTTCGCGCATTGTTACAACTGCCATGACGGCACGCTCCTTCTTGGGTTTGAGTGCAGCGCACTACAACCCGCTCGGTTAATGGCTTAACGATTTGTTAAACCCGTCGCGTTCACAACGCCGACTATCCGTAGATAGACCGAAGTGGCTCTCTTTCCCCGCTAAGCAGTTCAAGAGAAGAACGCTGAGATGTCACAGATTTCGCAATCCGTGCAGGGGTGAGTCTACCTGAGCGTGGAGGGTGCTCAGACCGGCCAGCCAAGCTGGGGCTGGCGCCCCTTTACCTCCCCGATTGAACTGATTTCGGCGAGCCAAAGTGAGAAATCCGGGTCTATCGCCTTGGCCAGCTCAAGAATCATCAACTCCCCTCGTTCGACCGACTTGGGGTGGAGCCTGTGATGGTGGCTAATTCGGTTTCTTAACTTCCGTAAATCTTTAATCAATTCAGATATGTAACTCTGATCTCTACTGGGGGCAAATGGAAAAGCTCCTGCAAGGTCGGGCCAGATGGCCAACTTTCTATTTGATACCAATTGATGCCAAAACCCTAATGAAGTTTCAGATATGACTTGTTGAGGCGTGATCTCCTTCCCATTCTTTCTCACGCGATCAATGGCCTTATAAATCTCCCTATACGGATTTAAGCTTTGATCGAAATTGTCTCGTCTACCTAGTTCTCCGTTTTCATCGAATATCCAGTGCGTGTATCTTCCATTTTTCTGTGAGCGCCTTGAAAGTTGGAGATCTATTGTGTTTCGAAGCGCTACTTCGAGAAATGAAATCAACTGCCAGAGAGCTATGCTCAACTCGCTATTCCATTGATACAGGGAAATCGCTAGCTCTTTCTCTCCCTCTGAGTTCTGAAGGTAGCTTTCTAATCTGTGCAGGGAGATGACTCTCTCAGCAACTTCCCAAGGCAGTGAGTTGACTCTCGCGATATCGTCCAATATATTTCCTCTCAGACACCCCGGAACCGTCCCTGTAACATCGCAAGATGTCGATCAAACGGCCGGGGTTTTGTCTTGGAAGGGTAGAGAAATCTTTTCCTCGCACAAATAGGGGTAAGCCCAAAAAAAGTTATGCGCGAGGATGAGCTTGTTTAAAGGCCGCCCGCAAACGTTCTGTTGATACATGAGTATAAATCTGTGTTGTAGCTAAGGATGAATGGCCGAGAATCTCTTGCACGGTGCGCAGATCTGCTCCCCCTTCAAGGAGATGGGTTGCAGCTGAGTGGCGAAGTGCATGGGGTCCCATCCGCTCCACGCCCTCTAATGCCGAGAGCGCTTCATAGACAATTGTGCGAACTGCGCGTTGATCAATTCTCTTTCCACGAGCACCTAGGAAAAGTGCGCGAGCAGATTTCTCATTTGCTAACTGCGGTCTTGCATCATTGATATAGGTATTGAGCGCCTTTACTGCAGGACCTCCCATCGGAATCATCCGCTCCTTATTGCCCTTACCTAACACTCTGATGGTGTTGCGATGGAAATCGAGATCTTCTAAATCAAGGCCACAGACTTCAGAGACTCGAGCACCCGTTGCATAGAGCAGCTCCACAATTGCCACATCACGGATGGCGGTGGGCGAATCAAACTCAGCAGCGCGAGTAGCCATAGAATCAAGTGCGACCACAGCATCGCCTTGTGTCAACACACCTGGAAGAGTGCGATGTGGTTTAGGTGTGGCAAGAGTTGCCCCCACATCACTAGCCATATAGCCACGCTTTGTCGCCCACTTAGTAAATAAGCGGATAGAGACAGCCCGGCGAGAGAGCGTAGTTCGAGCTCCCCCACGCACCTGCTGCGTTGCAAGCCAAGAGCGAATCAGCGGCAGGGTCACCTCATCAATCTCGCTCACACCGTTATTTCCTAGATGCTCGATAAAGGAGTCGAGATCACCCAGGTA
>JBEEOC010000087.1:0-5162 GCA_041191845.1 Actinomycetota bacterium
TAGGTCCAGAGTTTGAATCCATTATCGGCACCGTCCGCAATGTGGGTTACCGCTTCACAGTCCAGCAACCTGGGCGCGAAGCATCATCTGAATTGGTCTAAGTGGCTATGCGAAAGATTCTTAAACTCTCTCGCTCGCTCCTTCAACCGATTCCCCATATCCAACATCAATATCAATTTATAACCTTTGATCCCGAGCTCCATTGCGAAGCCTGGCTTGATCTCAATAATGAGATCTTTAAACATCACCCCGATCAAGGCAATTGGGCGATGGCAGATTTAGAGAACAGAATGAGCGAACCCTGGTTTGATCCAGAAGGGTTCTTTCTCTGCATCAATAATGGAATCATCGTTGGCTTCTGTTGGACCAAGATCCATCAAGATTTAGTCAATCACGATCCCATTGGTGAGCTCTATGTCATTGGAGTTGACCCTGGCTATAAAGGTCAGGGGATTGGTAAAGCGGTATGCCAAGAAGGTCTCATCTACCTTCAGAATAAAGGTTTAAAGAGCGCAATCCTGTATGTCGATGAAGATAATGAGGCCGGTATCGGTCTCTATAAATCACTCGGCTTTAATTAATTACAGATAGTCACATTGTGAATGGAAGAACAAAATCAAATTTCGCTTGGGAAGATGAGTTGCTTTTAATACAATATTCCCGAGACGCAAGAGAGATTACTGGCAATAATTGTTATATCGCTTGTGTCGCTCAACTGATATGAAGTTGGGTTTAGGCAGGAAATTAGAAATTAATTACCTGCAGGGTCTGAGAACAATCACTAGCGAAAGCTATATTGCTCAGACCCTTTTCGTTAGCCAACCAGATCAGCACACATCGCCCTAAATGCCTTTGTGTGAGCATCAACATCAGCAGCTGTTGTGTCAGGACACATCAGCGCCATATTGTGAAATGGCGTGAGTAAGAAACCATCGTTAAGCAAGCGCAGATGGATATATTGCTCAAGCGCAAAATCTCCAGAATCTGCCGCCTCTTTACCGGTGCGAGGAGCTTTGCCCTTAAAGATGTACTCACCGCGTGCTCCAAGACGGTTGCAATGCCAATCAAGATCAAACTCCTTAATTGCAGCATCAACGCCATCTGACCAGCAATCTCCGAGCTCAATCATCTTTGCAAAGTTCTCTTCGGTGAGAACTTCGGTCAGAGTTGCTCGCATGGCAGCTAGTGCCAAGATATTTCCTGCAAGTGTTCCACCGATTCCACCGGTATCAATCTTCTCAATCTCAACCTGTGCCTTGATTGCATCGGCAACTGCTTGAGTCATTCCAAATGTGCCCACTGGAATACCAGCAGCAAGTGCTTTACCGATGGTGAAGAAGTCAGGCTTAAGACCCAATTGCTTTGTCATTCCACCAGGGCCGACAGAGATGGTGTGTGTTTCATCAATAATTAAAAGAGTTCCATACTTCTTACAGAGCTCCTGCACACCTTCGAGATAGCCAGGAAGAGGTAGAACGATGCCGATATTGGTCATCGCAGGCTCCATCAAGATCGCTGCCACATCACCATGAGCAAGTGCCTGCTCCATCGCTTGCAGATCATTAAATTCAACGACGCGAGTAGTGACATCGAGATCTACTGGTGCTCCGATATTTCCCTCTCGCTTGACGGTGAAGCCGGCATCATCGAGGGTTGCAAAGGTCTCATCGACTGAGCCGTGATAGCAGCGGTCGATCACAACAATCTTGCTCCGCCCTGTAATCATGCGGGAGTAGCGAATAACGTGGCGATTGGCATCAGTTGCTGAGACGGTGAACTGCCAAAGTGGAAGGCCAAAGCGCTCACGTAATAAATCAGAGACAATCGCAGCATTTTCTGAAGGAAGCATCGCTGTGATGCCCTTATCGATCTGTGCCTTCACTGCGGCAACTGTGGCAGCAGGTGAGTGGCCGGTCATCGATCCCGTATCACCGAGACAGAAGTCGATGTAATCGTGGCCATCGAGATCTGTGAAGTGAGCGCCTTTCGCCTCCTTCACAAATACTGGGTGAGCACCTGGCCACTTCGCCATCCATGACATCGGAACACCTTCATGCATCACCTTGGAAGATTGGTTAAATGCTGCAGTCGATGCTTTATGGAGATCAAGAAAGCGCTGCTCTTCAATCTTCATGAGCTGCGCGATACGTTCTGGGCGAATTACTGTGGACATGGAAGAAATAGTAATTAAATCTCGCCCTTTTCTAAACCACTCAATACCTCTTGCGCCCTGTGTTTTAACTCATCTAAATCACTGAGCCGCTTCAAACCATTGACTTGCTGGCTCATCCGATGATTCTTCACAAAACTCTCTTTATGGCGATCGAGAAAGTCCCAATACAGGGTAGTAAATGGACAGGCGTTATCGCCCACGCGAAGCTTCGGGTTATAGGCGCACCCCTTGCAGTAATTACTCATCCGAGAGATATAAGCGCCACCTGCCGCATAGGGCTTACTCATCATCTGACCGCCATCGGCATGGACCCCCATACCAATCACATTGGGAACCATCACCCAATCTGTGGCATCGATAAATTCACGGCGCATCCAATCGAGAAACTCCTGTGGATTGGTCCCGGTAATCAGCGCTAAATTACTTAAGACCATCAACCGTGGAATGTGGTGGACCCACGAACGAGCCTTCACATCCTCCACAATCGACTTCACGCAATTCATCTGAGTCTTAGCTGGATCGGTAAAGAGCGGCAGAAGTGGCCTATCTGCGCCTAGTTGATTGTTATTGCGGTAATTCTCGCCTAAGAACCAATACATGCCATTGATGTATTCGCGCCACCCAATGATCTGACGAATAAAGCCTTCAGCAGATTCAATCGGGACCTTGCCCTTATAGAAACTAGCGCAGGCAGCATCAATGACCTCAGCTGGGTGGAGCAGACCATTATTGATATAGGGGCTGATGACTGAGTGATGGAGCGACCAACTATCGAGAGCCATCGCATCTTCATAAGGCCCAAACTTCTCAAAGTGGTTCTCAATAAAGTATTTCAATTGAGCGAGCGCACCTGCCCGTGTTGTCGCCCATGTTGTCGTTGCCTCCATCTTTAACTCAGCTGCAACTTCACGATCGATCTCATCGCGTTGATGTTCTAGATATGGTGGCCATTGATAATTCTTCGGTGGTGGCAGACGATTATCTTTATCGTAGTTCCACTGACCACCGATAGGTGTATCACCCTCCATCAAAACATTGAGTCGCACACGTTGCTTGCGATAGAAGTTCTCCATTAAAAATGACTTCTGTGATGATGCCCAGGAGATAAAGAGCGAGCGCGGCGTGAGGAAGAAATCGTTCTCCACAAACTCAACGCCAAATTCAGATAGCGATCTACTTAATCGGTAGGAGGATTGCTCAGCTGCGATAAATGTGATGCCAGGAAACTCTTTCTTGATCTCTTCCAATCCAGCAACTGTGTTTATCGCCTTGAGATAGCGAACGTGAAAACCTTCATCGCGAAGTTCTTGGGCAAAGTGACGAGCAGATGAGATTAAGAAGAAGAGACGCTCCTTATGCCAATCTGCTCCATTGATCATCGCTTGGCTCTCAACGAGGATTATGAGATCGCTCTTCTTATCAGCGCCCTTGAGGGCGCCATAGCCACGGTGGAGGTGATCAAAGGGGATGTAGAGGGCGCGCTTCACTTTCCAGACCTACAGGCATCTGAGCAGTATTTCACCTGCTCCCAATCCTTGGCCCACTTCTTGCGCCACTCAAAGGGGCGCTGGCAGCGGGCACAGACCTTAGGGGCAAAGCCATTCTTAGTCTTTGCTCCATGGGCCCCAATACGAGCCTTGGGACGAGCCTGATGCTGTGCCATAACCCACATCCTAAAGGGCTATTTCAAGTAGAGCGCTCTGAAGCCCCGACCTACCCTTTCCATGTAAGGCAGATAAACATCCCCTAAAACGGGGGCCAAGAAAGCACCACCCACCTTTGAAAGAGGCTCACCTGATGTCACGCAATCGTCGTCGTTGGATTCCAGCAGTACTAGCACCTGTGCTCGTTGCTGGCTCAATCTTTGGTTTCTCTGTTCAGGCAAATGCTGCGATCGATCTTCCCGATAAGAGCGCATCGCAGATCCTGCAGTTGATCAATACCAACCCTGACATTGCATTCTCAGGTCGCATTGTGAAGAAGGCTAACATGGGTCTGCCACCGATGAATATCATCCCTGATATCTCTCAATCAATGGTCGATGAGATGGCGAAGAAGATGCCAAAGGAGATGGGTGACTTCCTTCCTAAGGCAAGTGCACAAGGTGAACTTGCCCTCGTCCTTGAATTCTTCGCCGGAACACACCGCGCAAATATCTTTGTCGATGGAAAAGATAAGGCGCGCCTACAGGTTCTCGATCTCCTCTCAGAGCGCAACTTCATCCGCAATGGCAATGAGCTCTGGGCATACGATGCAACAAAGTCACTTGCACAACACACCATCCTCAATGAGGAAGAGGTAGCAGGTGCCGAAGCGCAAGCTCGCGCACTCTTTAAGAAGAACTCAGCGCAACTTCCATTTGATTACACATCACCTGCAGCAGTTGCTGAATTCATCTTGAATGAAGCGGGAAAGAACTCCACAATCACTGTTGCATCAGATATCAAGATCGCAGATCGTGGCGCATACCAAATCACTATTACACCAAAGGGAAATCAATCACTGATTGCATCTGCAACTCTCTCTATCGATGCTGCAACTGGCCTCCCACTTGCAGCGCGAGTAATGGCAGTCGGTCAGTCCGGCCCTGCATTTGAGGTTGCCTTCGAGACAATCTCTTTCGCAACACCTGCTCCATCGAACTTTGAATTCACACCACCTGCCGGCACTCGCATCGTCGAGGTTCCAGCGCCAACTAAGGATGATCTCCTACGCGAGCTAGCAAAGGGTCCGAAGGCTCCAACTGAGTCAGAGGCGAAGGCGACCTTCGAAGAGTTGATGAGCCAGGGCTGGGGCGCTGTGGCAAAGATTGGCGCAGCACAGGTTCCTGCTGAACTCGCCGCCCTCCAAGCTAATAACAGCCTTTATAAGGAGCTGACAAAGCCAGTTGCTGGTGGTCGCATCTTCACCACAGCTCTCTTAAATATCTTCTTTGCAGATAGCGGCGATATCTATGCCGGTTCTGTCACCGTTGAGCGATTGTTAGCAG
>JBEEOC010000088.1:0-2958 GCA_041191845.1 Actinomycetota bacterium
TCTCCGGAGTTCAAGGAATCACAGAGATCATTACTCAGCCTGGTCTGATCAACCTCGACTTTGCTGATGTGAAGACCGTTATGACAGATGCAGGTTCTGCTTTGATGGGAATCGGCTCCGCACGAGGCGAGAACCGCGCATCACGTGCAGCAGAGCTTGCAATCTCAAGTCCACTCCTTGAGGCTTCAATTGATGGCGCCATGGGAGTTCTTCTCTCAGTCGCTGGCGGTTCTGACCTCGGCCTCTTTGAAATCAATGAAGCATGCGAGCTTGTTCAAGCAGCGGCCCACCCAGATGCACGAATCATCTTCGGAACAACAATCGATGATGCACTAGGCGATGAAGTTCGAATCACCGTGATCGCAGCTGGTTTTGAAGGTGGAGAGCCACGAAAGGTAGAGATGCCTTCTATTAACGCGGCAACACTTGGGGGAGTGGCAGATCCAATCCCGTCAAATGACCCACTCTCAGTGGCGCTCGACCTTGACTCATCTGCTCCTCGTAAGAAGATCACATTTGAAGAGCTGGTCTCTGAAGACGAGATCGATGTTCCAGACTTTATGAAGTAATAATGAGTTCACGCTTTACCAAACGCACCGGAGGCGTAAGCCACGGTGCGTTTGCATCTCTCAACCTAGGAACACATGTGGGGGATGTCCTTGAGGATGTGTTGAGAAATCGAGAGATTCTCAGCGCCTCAGTTGGTCCCACCCAGTATATGAACCAAGTCCATGGTGATCGCATTGCTCTCATTGAAGAAGTCACAGATGAGGTTCCGACGGCAGATGCCCTTGTTACTGGAATTCCAGGAATAGCTCTTGCGGTTATGGTTGCAGATTGCATTCCTTTACTTCTCACTTCAAAGCAATCTGTGGCAGCAGTCCATGTTGGTCGACGTGGTTTGGTCAATGAGATCACACGAAAAACATTGAGCGTGATGAGAGATATGGGTGCATCGCAGATTACAGCCATCATTGGACCTGCAATCTGCGGTAGTTGCTATGAAGTTTCCGAAGATGTCTATCAAGAGGTGGTTCAGGCCCATCCATTTGCGCAATCAACGACAACTAAGGGCACTCTTGCACTCGATCTGCCGGCAGCCCTTCGCTCTGTCTTGAGCGATGAGGGGGTTGCCATCGTCAATAAATTTACCTGCACCGTTGAAAGTAGTGATTACTTCTCCTATCGTCGAGATGGCGTCACCGGAAGGCAAGCAGGGGTCATTTCAATATGACAGATCGCCGCAAGGAGTTAGAGGAGAATCTACGAGCAGTCGAAGCCGAGATTGCTCCTTATTCGCCCACTTTGATTGTCGTTACCAAGACTTATCCACTCAGTGATGTTGAGATCCTCAAAGATTTAGGAGCTGATAACTTCGGCGAGAATCGGAGTTCGGAAGGTCTTGAGAAGTCGGCCGGCGTGAAGGCGACTTGGCATTATCAAGGGGAGATTCAAAGTAAGAAGATCAGAGAAATCCTCTCTTGGGCAGATTGTATCCACTCACTCGATAGCGCAGCCCATGCAGCCAAGATCTCTCGAGCACTTGATGAGAGCGGGGAGAAGGTCGATGCCTTCCTTCAGCTCTCACTCGATGGCGATCCCAATCGTGGGGGATTGGTGGAAAGTGACCTCCTCCAGCTAGCCGAGGAGGTCAATAAATATCCTCAGATAAACCTCTTAGGGCTGATGTCGGTCCCACCAGTTGAATATGAGGTCGGGAAGGCATTTAAAGAAATCTCCCTAGCTCATCAGCGATTTATCGCACACTATCCAGCCGCCAAATTCCTCTCAGCCGGTATGTCAGGGGACTATCTCATCGCCTTAGATCATGGTGCGACACATATCCGCATCGGAAGCAAAATCCTCGGTGCGCGCCAGTACCACTAGTAACCTAAGGGGCATGTCAGCACTCAATAAGATGATGGGCTTCCTCGGACTCGTAGATACTGAAGAAGAGGCCAACGTTCCCCCTGCTCCTGTGAGGACAGTAGAGCCACGTCCAATCACCAATCGTCGTCCAGAGATTACTGGTGTGACAGTTGTTCGCACACAGAATGATGTTATCGAAGCTCCACTCGTTGAAGAGAACGCTTCTTACAACATCGTCACCCTTCAGCCACGTTCATACTCAGAGGCTCGCAAGGTTGGTGAGTATTACCGCGAAGGAAATCCGGTCATCATCAACCTTGATGATATGGAAGAGTCAGAGCGCAAGCGCCTCGTCGACTTTGCATCTGGACTTGTCTTTGGTCTCCATGGTCGCATTGAGCGAATCAGTCTCAAGGTCTTCCTTCTCTCACCTGCTAACGTCAATGTGAGCAACGAAGATCGCACAGCTGCCCAAGCATCTTTCTATAACCAGAGCTGATTAATAGATGTTCGTTCAGAACGCTCTACTTCAACTTCTATCACTCTTTAAGATTGCGCTCTTTCTGCGCATCATCATCGACTACGTAAGAATGTTTGCGCGCAACTGGCGCCCTAATGCGCTCTTGCTAGCAATCTTCGAGGTGATCTACACGGTCACAGAGCCTGCGATGGCTTTTGTCCGTCGCTTCATCCCACCACTTCGCCTAGGCGGAGTCGCACTTGATCTCTCATTTATCGTCCTCCTGATTGCAATTAATTTGCTTCAGGCGGTTATCGTCGCTGTTCTTTAAGCCTTCGTTAGGGTAAAGACGAGTCCAAGCTCTCCATCACTGACTGCAAGTGAGGAATCGCGCTCCATTGAGAGAGCGAGAACCTCGTCGCTGATGTGTGCTGCACCAGAGTCGATAGTTGCGATGTGCTCATCGAGCGCATTCCATTTGATGGTGATGCGATCTGAGATATCGAATCCATCCGACTTACGTCGTTCCTGGATGGCGCGAATAACCTCGCGGATATTGCCGGATGCAATCAATTCAGGGGTGAGCTCAAGATCGAGGGCAACGCTCTCGCCATCATGGCTTGCAACCA
>JBEEOC010000089.1:0-6808 GCA_041191845.1 Actinomycetota bacterium
ATTGCTCGCACCAGCGCCGTTTACACAATGACTGGCCGCTTCAATGTCTCTAATGCTGGCTATATCCGCGATTTTAATCCGATTGATTCAGAGTGTGATTGCTACACCTGCGCCAACTACACCCGCGCATATCTCTGCCACCTCTTCCGGGGCAAGGAGATGGTCGCAGCAACCCTTGCCACAATCCATAATGAGCGCTTTATTGTGAGATTGGTCGACCAGATGCGCCAACATCTCCTCGATGGATCATTCTATGATTTCAAGGCAGATTTCCTTGGCCGCTATCTCCACCGAAGCGGACAAGCGTCAAACTAAATCACCTACTAAATCACCTACTAATGTAACTACTAGATCATCTACCGGTTAGTGAGAAAGTTTGATCTCATCTGCCTCTGAGCCAACTGGGTTCCAGCCGCCAGGAATGAGTTCATCTGCTTCATCAGGTCCCCATGTGCCCTCGAAGTATGGATGGCAACGATGTGGATTCTTAAGAATCTCATCCAAGATCGCCCATGAGTGAAGAACAGCATCGATACGTGTGAAGCGGAAGTGATCTCCCAACATCGCAGCGCGAAGGAGGCGCTCATAAGGACCTTGGCGATCACCGAACTCAGTGAAGAACTCAACGGAGAGATCGACAGTCTCTGAAACTAACTTTGTGCCAGGTTTCTTCGCCTGCAATGAGATATCAACACCATCATCTTTACCGAGGCGGAATCTCACCTGATTGGATTCAGCCTTTCCAAAGAGAGCGCGAGGTGGTTGCTTGAACTCTACGATTACTTCAAGCACCGTCTCTGGCATTTTCTTACCGGTGCGAAGGTAGATAGGAACGCCAGCCCAACGCCAGTTATCGATGAAGAGCTTCATCGCAACAAAGGTCTCGGTATCAGATTGTGGCGCAACGCCTTCCTCATCGAGATATCCGACAAATTGGCCACGAACAACGTCATCTGCCTTGATATCTCGGATCGCAGAGAGAACCTTGATCTTCTCATTCTGCATATCTTCTGAATTCATACTTGTTGGTGGCTCCATGGTGAGCATGGTGAGCACCTGCAAGAGGTGGTTCTGCAGAACATCGCGAGTTGCGCCAACTCCGTCATAGAACTTTCCACGGCCATCAATACCAAAGCTCTCAGCCATTGTGATCTGAATATTTGAGACGTAGTTTCGATTCCAGACCGGCTCAAAGAGTGTGTTAGCAAAACGGAAGACGAGGAGATCTTCCACTGCCTCTTTACCCAAGTAATGGTCGATGCGATAGATCTGCTCTTCTGGCAGGAGTTGCTTGAGTTCAGCATCGAGCGCCTTTGCTGATTCAAGGTCACGACCAAATGGCTTTTCAACAACAACGCGAGCGCGCTTGGTGATACCAACTTCCGCTAATGATTTGGTGATTGTGGCGAAGAACTCTGGTGCGATTGCAAGATAGATAACTGGGAGTTTGTAGCCCTTGATCGCCTCCGCTAGTTCAATAAAGGTTTCGGGGTTGTTGTAATCGCCGACAATAAGCTTTACCTCATCGCGAACCTTGGCAAGGACATCTTCATCGGCATCAGGCTTGCGGGCACGGATTGCGCTCTCAACATTGTTACGGAAAACCTCTTGGGTCCACTTCGATGAAGCAACGCCAATGACAGGCATATCCAACTGGCCGAGCTCCTCTAGGTCATAGAGGGCTGGAAATAACTTCTTCTTTGCTAAATCTCCGGTTGCACCGAAGAGAACTAAAACATCTGCCTTCATTAATTCGCCTTACCGGATTGTGGCTTCTCATTATGGCCACCGAACTTATAACGCATTGCGCTGAGAACTCGATTACCAAACTCATCGTTATTACGTGAAGCAAAGCGTGAGTAGAGAGATGCGCTCAAGACATGTGCTGGGATTCCAGCTTCGATAGCTGCCTGAACAGTCCAACGACCTTCACCGCTATCGCTGACCTGAGTTGAGTACTCAGTTAACTCATTGGATTCATTGAGAGCCTGTGCTGTGAGATCTAGGAGCCATGAAGCCACAACAGAGCCGCGACGCCAAACTTCTGTAATCTCTGGAATATCGAGGTTGTAAGCAGGGGTCATCTCATCAGCTGCCTCAAAGATGGCAAGTCCTTCCGCAAAGGCCGCCATCATTCCGTATTCAATTCCGTTGTGAATCATCTTCACAAAATGGCCAGCGCCAGTTGGACCGCAGTGGAGGTAGCCATACTCTGCTTGGGCGGGATCTCCGGTGCGACCTGGGGTGCGCTCAGCAGCTTCAACTCCAGGGCAGAGCGCTTTAAAGATTGGGTCGAGTGACTTCACAACTGCATCATCGCCACCGATCATCAGCGAATATCCGCGCTCTAATCCATAGACGCCACCTGATGTTCCGACATCAACAAAGTTGATTCCCTTTGCCTGAAGCAATTGGGCATTCTTCAAATCATTCTTGTAATAGCTATTTCCGCCATCGATGATCGTGTCACCTGGGGAGAGAACTTCAGCAACAGCTGCAATCGTTGAATCTGTAACTCCCGCCGGGACCATCACCCACACTGTGCGGGGAGCGGTGAGCTTTGAAGCGAGATCTGCAAGGTCAGAGGCGCCGATAGAGCCCTCAGCGGCGAGCGCCTTCACTGAATCTGGTGAGACGTCATAGACCACAGAGGTGATGTTGTGACGGTGGAGGCGGCGGACGATATTTGCCCCCATGCGGCCAAGTCCGACCATGCCAAAGGTTGTTGTGCTCATCAGTGATTGCCTTCTTCGATTAATACGAACCTCGCCATTGAGAGCTCGCCTTGCGAATATGGGTAGAAGTCTAGTGGATAGGACTACTCAGTAAAGAATGCCGGCTGATCAACGATCAGGCGTGTACGCACTTGGGCGCTCACATAGCTTGCAGGGATTGATAAATCCCCTTCAATTATTTTCGCAACCGCATCTGCCTTGCTCGCTCCCGCAGCAACTATCCAGATTTCGTCCGCCTGATTGAGGAATTTCATCGTAAATGAGATGCGAGATGCTGGTGGTTTTGGCGAATCAGTGATTGCAAAGATATCTCGCTGGTCATCGAGATCTGCAACGCCAGGAAAGAGCGATGCCACATGGCCATCTGGGCCTACTCCAAGAATGTTAAGGTCGATAGTCACACCCCTCAGAGCTTCTTCATAATCTCGCACTGCATCTTCAATCGTTGCTGGTGAATCAGGGGCGAGTGATTCATGCACCACCACATTGGTATTTATGAGAGTGCCATGGAGTGGAGCCGCGTTTCGCTCTGAACTATCGAGGTTTACAAATCGCTCATCGCTAAACCAGATGTGGAGCCCCTTATAGAGCTCGGGCGCGCCATTGAATGCTGCGACTAGCGCTTGAGATATTTGAACCCCTAGCGTTCCGCCGGTGAGCACAAGATGGAACTCCCCCTTAGCAAGTAGCCCATTCTCAATTGCAAGGAGGATTTGCGCAGTTACCTCTTCGGCAAGTTCATCGCTATCTGCATAGAGAGTAAGGTCGAGCTCATCATCAATTTCGCCAACAATCTCATCAAAATCATCGCTCACCGTGAACTCCCCCACTTCGCCATAAACTCTTCAACGCTCATCTCATAAATATCTTCGGGACCATCTTCCTCATCTATCTGCTGACCAATATGGGCAAAACCAAATCCCTCGATGATCTTTACCGATGGGATGTTAGTTGGTGAGACGGTGTAGCGAAGAACTTTGACTCCGGGCTCGCCACAGACCCATCGCCACATCCCGAGCAGCGCCTCTTTGGCATAGCCATTTCCTTGGAAATCTTCCTCGATACCAATTCCAATCTCCATCATTCCAACTTCATCTGGAACACCATGGAAACTGGTAGAGCCGATGATCTCTCGGCTCTGCGCAAGAACAATAAAGCGGACAAACCATTTATTTGTCGATGGATCTGCCTTCACCTGCGGAACTCGCCACCCTAATGGCCCCTCGTCTTTGATGAGATTGTGGTGTGGATTAGAGATCTCTCGCCCAGCTATGGCAAGTTGATCTTTCTTCTCTTCAAAGAGACTGATGAGGCCATCGACTGGAATATGGTGGAGCTCAAGTCGTGGCGTAATGATGACGGGCTGATACACCCGAGAAGTATCGCCTATCGGCTAGATCAAGAAGGTGCTCTTAGCCTTTTCTACCGCATCGTGGCGACCTTCGGCCCCCATCTTCTTATAGAGGTTCTTCAAGTGGGTCTTCATCGTATTCTGCGAAATATGGAGCTCGCTGGCAATCACAGTGAGGGTGCGGCCGGTTGAGAGCTGGCGAAGAATCTCAAGTTCACGCTTGGTAAGCGATTGCTGGCTTTCACTCATGTTAGATCCTCGTTCCCTGATGCGTTCGGCCATTGCGGTTGCAAGTTCCTCGTTATAGACAGTCGGATATTCATTGGCGATTTTGATGATGTAGTTACCGATTTCATCGCGCTGGCGAAGAAAAGTCTCACGCGCTCCAACTTGAGCACCAACCTTCATCGCCTCATGTACTGCAGGCAGTGCAATCTTCTCTGCATCTGCATTAAATGAGGCCTCTGTCAGATACTTCCAAATCAGATCGCGCGGAGTCTTCTCAGGAAGGCTCTTGGCATCTTCAATCGCTTTCTTACGTCCGCGATATTCGTCAACCGCCATGCGATAGATGCGAGTGTCACGAATATCTGGTGCGCGATTAACCAATTTCTCCAAACGATCAAAATCCTTGAGACGACGGCGAGCTGGCATCTCGCTAATATCGACAAGTCCCTCTAATTGATGTTCCATCTCAAGCGTTGCAATGAAATCTCGAGCTCGCTTCACCCGCTCTAAAGCCTCACGATTGTTGTTGTTATAGGAGAGGAATTCGATGATGTGCTTGTCTGCGTGGAGATACCAATGCCACTGCTTCCATTGATATGAATAAGAGCGGATCTGCTCCAAAAGAGCTTGGGCTTCTTGTGGGCGAGAGAATTCAAGGAGGGTGCGAGCAATAACAAACATGGCATCGAGTGGACCATGATTGCCGACAAATCCATACCTATGGTGTTGCGCGAGAGAGATTGATGCGACTTCGTGGGCGCGCTTGTATTCACCGCGTTGATGGAGATGCATCGCTTGGATAGAGAGCAAGAAGGTGTGGGAGGTAATTAACGTTGTCTTCTTACCGAGCTCTTGTGTGAGCTCAAATACCCGCTCAACTTCATCGGACTCATTAAAGATATATGCCCGGATAGCAAGGCTTCGGAGAATATTGATCTGGTCATCAACACCCAGATAGCAATCAGCCTCACCCACGCGAGCTCGTTTGGCTGCATTGCGCAACTCATCGAAGCGCGCTGTAGTGAGATAGATGTAAGACAGGGCGCCTGCGTTAAATTGCTTAAAGAATTCACCCATCTGTGAGGATTCGGCCAAGAGCTCCATCCTTGCAACTTCACTCTGCACACTTCGAAAGTCGAGATCAGTGAGGTAGCCGGCGGTACGGACGGACGATTTCCTTAGTTCGCCATCTACCGAAGTATCTCCTGCAAAATTAGCCCAGCGGATTAACTCTCCACCTTTGCCTTCAGCCTGTTTGATTCGAGCAGCATCAGGGAATAGCTCCCTAATCTTCTCTTCATCGTGGGCCTCAAAGGCGTGGTCGATAGCAGATCCGAGATCGCCATTCTTTTCATAAAAAGCCATCAATCGCTGATGAATACTCAACTTCACATCGGGAATCTGGCGAAGGCTCTCAAGAAATACCTGTCTAACAAGCGGTGAAAATGTGTAGCCTCCGAGCGGATTTCGTGACGGAGTAAAAATCTCACCTCGTTGGGCAATAAGGTTGATGGTGTCAAAGTTGTAATCATCACCGAGAACAACCTGTGCCTCTTCCAATGTGAAGCTCTCGAAGACTGATAAGCGCTTACAAGTTTTGAAGATCTCAGGGCTGAGGTTCTTAGTGACCACCATCGCCATCGCACGTAGCGGCTCACTCTCTGAGGCCATCACCTGAACAAGATCAACATTCTTATTGTTTTGTTGATTACTGCTTAATTGAATGTGTGCCCGCAATAGCGACGTTGCAGATGGCCAGCCATTTGCTGCCCATAGAATTCGCTTTGATTCTGGCGTAAGAGTGAGTCCCGAGTTAACTGCATACTGCTCAATCTCGTCATCAGAGAATCGAAGTTCGCTCTGCGTAATAACCTTAATCGGTCCTCGCGATGCGCAGGTTTCATAAATGTCTTTGATATCTTCCCGACGTATTGCAATGAAATGAATGTTCTTTGGAAATTGTTCAACCAATTGAACTGCAATATCCACATCTTTCTGGATGTCACTTCTTAGATTGTCGAGCACGAATACAAACTCACGACCGGTCTGCATCAACTCATTACCCCAGCGTCGCACCACCTCAGTCGGGCGAAGTGGCTGCTCATTTTCAAACCAAGGTGCAAAGTTTGGAATGACTTGACGGGTAGCTGCGATCATCATCGCCGACATTTCATTGGTGGAGTCGTCATTGGCGACAGTCATCCAGATAACGCTCTTACTTTGATACTGAGCCCACTCTGCAATGAGGGTCGTCTTTCCATAGCCACCCGGGGCGATCACAAATGTGGTTCCCCCAGCTTGGTTCTCAATGAGTGGAAAGAGAGACTTCCGCGAGAGGTAGCCCGCTGGAAGGGTGGGGATGAGGGTGCGCGAGAGCGTGATACCTAGATTGTTCTCACCCGTCATGGGTGAAGGCTCTCGCAGGAATCACCCACAAGGGAAGGCCGAATCACCCCCTAGCGGGTGATTTAGGTGGGTGAAGTTAGGCTACAGA
>JBEEOC010000090.1:0-3316 GCA_041191845.1 Actinomycetota bacterium
AAGGTGGAGATATGAAGGTGATGAATGACAAGGCATCTCCTCGCGTCACCATCATCAACCACCCTGATGTGCGCCGCTCATTGATGGTCCAAAAGTCCTATGCAGAAGGCATGAGAGCCCTCGTTCTCTACACAGCCTCAATGCAGGATGAAGTCGAACTTGCTCGCGCAGCTGGCGATGAAGATCGCTTGAAGAAGGCAGAGGCGCTCAACGATCTCCTCCTTCCAGTTGTGAAGGGCTTTGGTTCAGAGCGTGCATGGACACTTCTTGGAACTGAATCACTACAGACATTTGGTGGTTCTGGCTTCACCCAGGATTGGCCACTTGAGCAATATGTTCGCGATGCAAAGATCGACACTTTGTATGAAGGAACAACTGCAATCCAGGGTCTCGACTTCTTCTTCCGTAAAGTTGTTAAAGATGGCGGTAAGGCGCTCGGTGCGCTCGGTAAAGAGATTCAAACATTTGCTGAGAGCGGCGGCGCTAACGCTGCAGAGAAGCAGGCGCTCCTTAAGGCGCTCGGCGATCTCAATGGCATCATCGGTGTTCTTGTCGGACATGCGATGGCATCACAGGAAGATCCAAAGGAGATCTATAAGGTCGGTCTCAACACATCACGCGCACTGATGGCAGTCGGCGATGTAATTATCTCGTGGCTCCTTCTCCGCCAAGCAGATATCGCAACAGAGAAGTTAGCAACAGCAACTGGTAAGGATAAGGATTTCTACACCGGCAAGATTGCTGCAGCTCACTACTTCGTTCATAACGTTCTCCCTCACATCACAGCAGATCGCAAGATTGTGGAGGCGACCGATAACACCATCATGGATCTTCCAGAAGGTGCGTTCTAAAGTGCTCACGAAGTAAAATTTGAAAATAAGATAGGCTCGCCCGGTGTTAAAAAACCACCGCGGCGAGCTTTATCTTTTCCTAGGAGCTCTCACCTTCTCCGTCAATGGAATCTTCTCCACCGTTGTCCTTGAGCATATGTCGGCCTTCCGCCTTGCTCAGATCCGCGCGCTCTCTGCTTTCACACTCCTCTTTATCTTCGCTCTCATCTTCCGCCGTGAGTTATTGAAAATCACTCGACGTGAGATTCCGATCGCGATCGCTTACGGCGTGATTGGTTTTGCCCTCGTTAATGTCGGTTACTTCCTCGGTATTGAGCGCGGACTGCCCCTTGGCCTTGTCCTGGTTATCGAATTCACCGCACCAATCTGGATCGCCCTCTGGATCAAATATGTCCGCAAGGGCTTTGTCGCAAAGGATATGTGGCTTGCCATCGCCCTCTCTCTTGCAGGTTTAGTACTTCTCACCAAGATCTGGGATGGATTTAAATTCGACCCACTCGGTTTGGCAGGAGCTCTCGGAAGCGCCTTCGCTCTCACCGGCTACTTTCTCATTGGAAAGAAGTTTGGTGGCAATCGCCATCCCATGGGTTCAACAATCATTGGTCTTGCAGTCGCAGGGGCCTTCTGGCTCATCGTCCTTCCGATTTGGAACTTTCCTACCGAAATCTTCTCAATGCAGATGGATATCCATGGATATCTCGCTGGCCAACTCTTTCCGGGATGGTCACTACTTCTCTGGGTAGTTGTGATGGGAACGATCGTTCCCTATCTCTTTGTCATCAGTGGACTTCGCCTCTTAAGTGAATCAAAGAGCTCTGTTCTTGGAATGTTGGAGCCAGTCTTTGCTGGAGCACTCGCATGGATCTGGCTCGGCCAATCATGGGATGCGATTCAGCTCGTTGGAGCTGTTGTGGTTCTTATCGGTATCTATCTCGCAGATCGCTCGAAGGCGAGCGCTTAATCTCTTTTGAAATAAGTTTCCCTAAGGTTTTCAACGAGGTGGAACTACTCGTTCCACCCACCATCACCGGATTCTGCTGGTTGTTGATCGCCATAGGGAGATTCAGGGACGTAACCGGTAGGTGCGGTCACCGGTACTGAGGCAGGCTCATTCCAATTGCGAGGCTGCTGGCTCTCTGCCATATCGAAGAAGCGTGCAAAGTGAAGTTGCGCAGAGACGGTGATAGTTCGAGTTGGACCATTACGGTGCTTTGCCACAATCAGATCAGCTTCGCCTGCGCGGTTCTGTGAGTCATACATATCCTCACGGTGTAAGAGAATAACAACGTCGGCATCCTGCTCAATAGAACCTGATTCACGGAGATCTGAGAGCATCGGCTTCTTATCGGTGCGCTGCTCTGGACCACGGTTGAGCTGTGAGATAGCAATAACAGGGACATCGAGCTCTTTTGCCATCAACTTAATCTGGCGAGAGAAGTCAGAGACCTCTTGCTGACGGTTCTCAACCCGCTTACCTGATGTCATCAACTGGAGGTAATCGATCACGATTAACTTCAAATCATGGCGCTGCTTCAGGCGTCGCGCCTTTGCGCGAATCTCCATCATAGAAAGGTTTGGTGAATCATCGATAAAGAGTGGTGCATCTGAGATCTCACCCATACGACGAGCAAGCTTTGCCCACTCGTCATCGCTGAGTTGGCCAGAGCGAATATTGTTAAGGCCAACACGCGCTTCAGATGACAACATACGCATTGTGATTTCAGATTTCGACATTTCAAGCGAGAAGATGACAGCAGTCTTATTGTCATGAATTGCTGCATGTCGCGCAATATCGAGGCCGAGCGTTGACTTACCAACAGCAGGACGAGCTGCAACGATAATCATATTTCCAGGATGAAGTCCGTGAGTTAACTTATCGAGATCACGGAAGCCAGTCATCACACCTTCAACGCCACTTCCCTTTGAGATTGCCTCAATCTCATCGAGCGCTTGTGGGAGAAGGGTGTTGAGTTGAACATAATCTTCTGATGAACGACGCTCTGTGACGGCATAGATCTCAGCTTGCGCTGCATCTACTGCATCATCAACCTCACCACTTTGATCGTAACCGAGTTGAACAACCTTTGTTCCTGCCTCAACAAGTCGGCGCATGATTGCATGATCGAGAACAATCTTTGCGTAGTAACTTGCATTAGCTGCTGTGGGAACAGATGAGATAAGTGTGTGGAGATATGGCGCACCGCCTGCGCGTGCAATCTCACCCCGTTTTGTTAACTCTGCTGCAACTGTAATTGCATCTGCTGGCTCGCCATGTCCATAGAGATCAAGGATCGCTTCAAAGATAAGTTCGTGTGCTGGACGATAGAAATCACGAGATCGCAGGACTTCAACAACATCTGCAATCGCATCTTTCGATAACAACATTCCACCCAAGACAGATTGCTCTGCTTGAAGATCTTGTGGTGGTGTTCGCTCAAATTCGACGCCGACAGGGTTACTTCCCC
>JBEEOC010000091.1:0-14736 GCA_041191845.1 Actinomycetota bacterium
TATCTACAGCAATTGGGTGGGTAGATGAGAGCTGATCTTGGCGATATGCCCAGTTCTTACGCTCTGCATTGAAGACTGTCCATGAGTTTGTGAATCGAGTTGCGTAGGCGAGGGTGTGATAAGAAGCCCACTCAGCAAATGATTCATTGAGCCATAGGTCGTCCCACCATGACATAGTGACGAGGTCACCGAACCACATATGGGCCATCTCATGGAGGATAACATTTGCACGCCAGTTGTATTCCTTATCAGTTACCTTTGAACGGAAGACAAAGTAGTTCTCTGCAAATGTGACGCACCCTGCGTTCTCCATCGCACCCGCGTTGAACTCAGCTACTGCAATCTGGTCATACTTATCGAATGGATAGGCAAGACCGAAGTCCTTCTCAAAGGCAGCAAAGCCGCGGCGAGTAATATCGAAGAGCTCATCTGCATCCATATGCTCAGCAAGAGACTTACGGCAGTAGAGGCCGAGTGGCACAACCTTCGCACCCTTATATTCACTCTCAACCTTGAAGTAAGGACCGGCGACGAGCGCGGTGAGGTATGTGGAGATGCGTGGAGTTGTGGTGAAGACCCACTTCTTATTTCCAGCAACATCACTCTTTGATGCAACCGGGTTATTTGAGATTACCTCCCAGTGGCCAGGAACTGTCGCTGAGATTGCAAAGGTCGCCTTGAGATCTGGTTGGTCGAAGCAGACGAAGGTGCGACGCGCATCTGGGACCTCATGCTGTGTGTAGAGATAGACCTCGCCATCTGCAGGATCTTGGAAGCGGTGGAGACCCTCACCTGAATTTGAGTAGATTCCCTCAAATTCAACGTAGAGCTCATTGCTGGAAGCAAGTGGTGGAAGGAAGATTGATTCGCCATCGAACTTTGGATCAAATGCCTGGCCATTGAGCTCTGCCTTGATGACAGACTTTCCGACTGCATCGATAAATGTGGTTGCGCCAGGCTTGAGGCCATCGAACTTCACTCGAGTCTTTACGATGAAGTTCTCAGCACCAACGGTGAGATCGAGATCGACATCGTATGAATGGACCTTGACGAGCTGAGAACGTTCTTGGGCTTCTGCACGTGTGAGATTTACTCCTGGCACGGGTTACTCCTTATATATGGTCGAGAGTTCGGGGCGATAGAGGGTAATCAAACCATGTGGGCAGGGATAAGTCATCGGCGAAGTTAGGATTAGCCCCATGGAAGAGCCAACGGTCCGCAGTTATCGCATACGTGGCTCACGCATCACCGCCCCACAGCAATTAGCCCTCGACACACATTGGGCCTCTTATGGAATTGAGGCGGGGTCAGAGAAGCTCAATCTCTCAGAGATATTTCCCGACTCCAGCGAGATCATTATGGAGATTGGCTTTGGCATGGGGGAGGCGACAGCTCTTATTGCAGAGCAATTCCCCGAGAAGGGATTTCTCGCAGTCGATGTCCATCGACCAGGGGTCGGAAAACTATTTCTCCTTATCCATGAGAAGCAACTCAAGAACGTGCGAGTCATTCAAGGCGATGCCCATCTCATTCTCCACGAGATGATTGAAGATCAGTCACTCGATGGAATTCATCTCTTCTTCCCAGATCCTTGGCCAAAGAAGCGCCACCATAAACGTCGCATCGTCAATAGCAATTTCTTGGCTCTGATCGCACCGAAGTTAAAGGCAGATGGCTTTATCCATATCGCAACTGATTGGGTTCCTTATGCTGAATGGATTGAAGAAGTTTTCACCGCCTCACCGCTCTTTGTAGGCGGAAAAGTGGAGCGTCCATCGTGGCGCCCTCTAACGCGCTTTGAGGGACAGGGAATAACGAAAGACCATCAGGTCAATGACTTTAGATATGTGAAGAGATAGCTTTTAAATCACCGAAGCGTTTAACAACACTTATCTTCAAAGCTTGAAATCTTGCCAATACGTCGCGCATGGCGTTCATCGCCAGGAAAAGGCGTTGCGATAAAAGTATCGATAAAGTCTTTAACTTCTTGCGCGCTATGTTGGCGCTGCCCTACAGAGATCACATTTGCATTGTTATGTTCACGGGCAAGACGCGCGGTCTCAATGCTCCAGACAAGTGCAGCTCTTATGCCTTTGACCTTATTGGCTGCGATCTGTTCGCCATTTCCGGAGCCTCCGAGAACAATTCCAAGAGAGGTTTCATCTTTAGCTACTGCCTCAGCGGTGGGAATGCAGAAATCTGGATAGTCATCGAGAGCGTCAAACTCATAAGGACCATGGTCGGTGACATCGTGGCCGCCGGCGACGAGATGGTGGATTAGCTCATTCTTAAATTCAAGTCCAGCATGATCGCTACCGATGTGAATGCGCATAGCCAATTTAATCACGGCAGGCGATGGGGGAATAGGAAAACCCGCCAAGCGATCGAGCTGACTTGGCGGGTTCTCTACCCATTGGAGGAACTACATAAATGACTGAGATGAAGTTATTGCTTAAGCAGTTGCAGCTGTTGTTGCTGCAGGGGTAGGAATTGTTGGAGCACCTGATGCGCCGCCACCCATTCCTGGGCCACCGTGTCCGCGACCACCGTGTCCACGCTCTCCCTTACCGCCCTTGCCACCTTTATCGCCCATTGGTCCACCCTTACCACCCTTAAAGAGTGGAGCAGGAGATGCATTGACGAGATTGGTGATGTGAGTTGTGAGGTTTGCCTTGAGCATTGTTGCTTGAGCTGCTGTGATTGTTCCTGCAGTCACAGCTGCATCGATGCGCTTTGTGTGGTCTGCGATGAGAGCTGCAATAAGTGCATCTTTCTTCGCGCCTGCGATTGTGGCAAGTGAATCGCCAGCCTTAATACGTGTTGTGATTGTTGCTGTATCGACACCGATTGCATCGCTGATGATCTTGAGTTGATCTGCAACCACTGGCTTTGCAATTGCTCGAGCTGCATCGCGTGCAGCATCTGCTGCATCGTGAGCTGCGAGGATCGCATCTGCCTGTGCCTGTGTGATTGTGCCCTTAGTGACAAGCGCTGATAGGAGAGCTGAGAGTTCAGCTCCACGTCCGAGCTTGCCTGATGCAGCTGCATCAGCAATTGTCGTGATCGATGTCTTTGTTGTCTTAGATACACGTGTTGCCTTATTTGCAGCGGTTGCCGCTCCAAATGAGCCAACGGTGAGAGCAGCTGTCGTAATGACTACTGCAAAGACCTTCTTCTTTGATGACATGTAACTGTCTCCTGTCCCGTGCTAAGTGCCAGCTCCTGTAGTTGCTGACTTGGCTGTAATTAACACCCTTATGGTGAGAAAGATAGCCATGGAACCTGAGCGGAGCATGTGAATCGCAAGGCCTTTCCTGTGAACTACTGAGCGTAATCCCAGCCCAATCTGTGAGCCTGGAACTGGGGGAGCCTGATTACTCTGAGTATTTCCTTCCAATCAGACTATCCCAGCCATTTTTCACATCTGCTCCGGCAGGAGGGGGAGGATTTCTGGGATGAGGTTTTTCCATTCACAACGCCTTGTACTTACTCTGATCATCATTTTTCTCGCACCACAAACAGAGAGCTTTGCTGCCGGAAGATCAACAACGAGCAAGGTAAACACAATCCTCAATGGAAAAGGTGCACCAAAGAGCTCGTTAGGTATTGATGGTGATTTCTATATCGACACAAGAAGTCTTCTTATCTATGGACCAAAGCGAAAAGGAAAATGGCCAACACCGCAGAACATTCAAGGCCCCACTGGTCCTGCTGGTAATGATGGAAAGAATGGAAGTGATGGAAAAAGTTCTTCCACATCAAATGTGAATTCAATTGCAGGGCCACAAGGACCTGTTGGGCCACAAGGTGAGAAAGGTGAGAAGGGAGATAAAGGTGATCCTGGCGAACAAGGTCTCATGGGATTGCCGGGAGCACCGGGTGCGATGGGACCAGCTGGAATGCCAGGTGCAACGGGTGCACAAGGTCCTCAAGGTGTTCAAGGACCTGCAGGTGCAACAGGTGCGACGGGTGCAAACGGAATAGTTAAAGTTGTTTATGGGTCACTAACTTTCAACGACTTAAGTGGAAGCGCAGGATCGGGACAGAGTTATCTGCTGAGCGCATTCGAAGCGGGAAAAAGTTATATGGTTAGAATTCGAGTGATATCTCATCAGCCGAATGACTTGACTGAATACTTTCTTCCATTCTCGCTAACAGTCACTGGAACCTTGCCCGGTATTCTCGTTCATTCGAGTTATTCCCTCATTCATGGGTACTCCTACAGGAGTGGTTCATCCAGATTTGAAAACTCCATTGAGGCGGAGATTATTTTGGATGGCAGTTCCACAAATGTGGCCTACGGCATAAACCTTCTAATCACTGCGGGAAGGCTCACATCTGGCTCGGAACTAGTGAAGTTTGAGGGCAGTTTTACAGCCCAGGAGGTTCAATCAACGCAAAATCACGCGTAAATATGTACTGGAGCGGGTGACCGGGATCGAACCGGCACAGCCAGCTTGGAAGGCTGGAACTCTACCATTGAGCTACACCCGCGGGGTGTGGGCGTTAGCGTACAGGGTCGGTAAGGAAAGGTAAAAAATTGCCTTAGACTTCCCCCTGCGCCTTCGGGGCGTAGCGTAGTGGCTAGCGCGCCTGCTTTGGGAGCAGGAGATCGGGAGTTCGAATCTCCCCGCCCCGACCAGTATTACTTGTAGTTGTTGGTTTCAAAGTTTCAAGTGATGTACCAATAGTTGAAATAACTTACATAACAGGAGCAACTTGTGAAGAGCACCGTAGAGACACTTTCACCAACACGTGTAAAGCTTTCAGTAGAAGTTGCCTTTGAAGAGCTCAGCCCATATATCGCTGAGGCATTTAAGAAGCTTGCATCACAGATCAACGTTCCCGGATTCCGTAAGGGCAAAGTTCCGGCGGCGATGGTGGAGCAGCGCGTGGGTCGTGCTGCGGTTCTCGATGAGGCGATTAACGCAGCTCTGCCTGAGTTCTATGTTCAGGCAGCTCGTGAGCACTCACTCCTTGTTATCGGTCGCCCTAATGTTGATATCAAAGAATTTAACGATAACGAGAAGCTTGAGTTCACAGTAGAGGTGAGCGTTCGTCCAGAGGTCACACTTCCAGACTTCTCAAAGATCACAATCACTGTTGATAATGCAGAGGTAACAGAAGAAGCTCTCAATGAGCAGATCGATGAACTTCGCGCTCGCTTTGGAACACTTCACACAGTTGAACGCGCTGCAAAGAGCGGTGACTTTGTCACTGTCGATCTCACAGCACGCATCAATGGTGAAGAAGTTGATGGCGGTAAGGCAAATGACATTTCATATGAAGTCGGTTCAAATCGCATGATTGATGGCCTTGATGAGGCTCTTATCGGTATGTCAGCTGGCGATACAAAGACTTTCACAACACAGCTCGTTGGACAGCAAGAGGGCGAGAGTGGTGATGTCTTTATCGCACTCAAGGTTGTGAAGGAGCGCGAGCTTCCTCCAGTCGATGATGCATTTGCAAAGCTTGCATCTGAGTTCGACACCATTGAAGAGCTGAAGAAGGATTTCTCAGAGCGCTTGCTTCGCCTCAAGAAGCTTGAGCAGGGTGCGCAGGCACGTGATCTCCTTGTTGAGAAGTTGCTTGCAGATCTCACAATTGAGGTTCCAGATGATTTGGTCCTCGATGAGGTCAACTCTCACCTTGAGGGCGAAGGCCGTCTTGAGGATGCCGTTCACCGCGCAGAAGTTGATAAAGAAGTCCGTGACGGAATTAAGTCAGAGTTCCTCCTTGACTCAATCGTGAAGGCAGAAGATGTCCAGATCACTGAGATTGAATTGACTGATTACCTGGTCCGCATGTCACAGCGCTACGGAATGGGTCCAGAGCAATTTGCTCAGGAGCTCCAGAAGGCCGGTCAGATCTCCCAGGTCGTAGCTGAGGTCACACGAGCAAAGGCTCTCGCCTCAGTCCTCGGTCGCATATCAGTCGTTGATAAGTCTGGCGCGAAGATCGAACTCGAAGAGCTCCGCACACCACAGGCTGCTGCCGCTGAAGCAGCTGCTGAGTAATCTTTAGCCGATAGCGAACATCTGGGGTTTTGACCCCATTTACCTCCAATTTGGGAAGCATTTTCGCCCTGCCATTGTTAAGGTCACTACATGTATTAAGTATTCATATGGATACTTAAGAGTCGGAAGGAAATACCGTGGATTTGATTTACCCACAGAATAGATCAGCTGCCGAGACACCTCTTGGCTTAGGCGATCAGATTTATAGCCGCCTATTGCGCGAGCGCATCGTCTTCCTTGCTGGAGAAGTTCGCGATGAGATGGCTAACCAGATCTGCGCGCAACTCCTCCTACTCTCAGCTGAAGATCCTGAGAAAGATATCTACCTCTATATCAACTCACCAGGTGGCTCTGTCTATGCCGGTATGGCGATCTACGACACCATGAATTACATCAAGAACGATGTGGCAACTGTTGCAATGGGAATGGCTGCATCAATGGGTCAATTTCTTCTCACAGCTGGTACAAAGGGCAAGCGCTATGCAACCCCACACGCTCGCATCTTGATGCACCAGCCACTCGGTGGAATTGGTGGAACAGCTACCGATATTCGCATTCAGGCAGAGCAGATGGCAATTACAAAGCAGACTCTCTCTGAGCTCAACGCAAAGCACACCGGTCAACCACTCGAGAAGATTCTGATCGATTCCGATCGTGATAACTGGTTCAATGCTAAGGATGCACTCGAGTATGGATTTATCGATCACATCGCAACAAGCGATGGTCAGATTTCTGGAGGTAAGAAGTAATGAAGCAGATTTCAGATTTTGAAGCTCGTTACGTTCTCCCAACAATTGAGGAGAAGACCGCCTACGGTTTTAAGCGCCTCGATCCCTACACAAAGCTCTTCGAAGAGCGCATTATCTTCCTAGGTCAGGCAATCGATGACACAGTTGCTAACGATGTCATGGCGCAGCTACTCACCCTTGAGTCTATGGATCCAGATCGCGATATCTCGATCTACATCAACTCACCTGGTGGTTCTTTCACAGCGCTAACCGCCATCTATGACACGATGCAATTTGTCCGCCCAGATATTCAGACCATCTGCCTTGGTCAGGCAGCATCTGCTGCAGCGATCATCTTGGCCGGTGGAACTAAGGGCAAGCGTTATGGCCTAGAGCACTCACGAATTCTGATTCACCAGCCTTCATCTGAGGGTGGGGGACAGGCATCTGATATCGAGATCCAAGCTCGCGAAATCATGCGTATGCGCGGTCTTTTGGAGACAATGCTTGCTAAGCACTCCAATAAGACTGTGGAAGAGATCGAAAAAGATATTGAACGAGACAAAATTCTTACCGCAGCTGAAGCTGTTGAGTACGGAATTATTGATAAGGTCATGGCTTCACGAAAGGCTAAGCCTTCCGCGTAATCACTATTACAGAAGAAAGGACCGGGTGCGATGCTCAAGAAATATTTCGCACCCGGTTCTCTCTTTTCCTACCGTGACTATCGCCGCTACTTCTTCTCGGGCTTAATCTTCGTTATCGGCTCCTCTGCCTTTCCAATCGCACTTGCTATCGCAGTCCTGGATAACGGGGGAACGGCATCTGATCTCGGTCTGATTCTCGCCTCACGCGTTCTCGCGGGAACGCTCTTTATGTTGATCGGTGGCGTCTGGGCAGATCGTCTGCCGCGCAAATGGGTGATGATCGGCGCGGACTCTTTCCGCGGCTTGATTGCGCTCGTACTCGTCTTTGTCTCCGTCAATCACATGCCGCTCTGGGCGATTGGTCTCCTTGTGTTTCTCATGGGGCTCGGTGATTCATTTGGAGCACCTGCTGGCTCTGCCATCGTTCCAAGTCTTCTTCCCGATGAGTTACTCCCACAAGGAAATGTCGCTAAGGGAATCGTGGCAAAGATTGGCACGATTGTCGGTCCTGGCGTTGGTGGTATTTCAGTTGCGGTAATCGGAGCTGACTACACCTTTGCCGTGACCGCTGCGGCATTCTTCTTCGGCACCATTCTCCTCCTTCCAATTAAAGAGAAGGCCCGCCAAGAGATCTTGGAAGATAAGCCAACCTTCCTCTTTGAACTCAAAGAGGGCTTTAAGCTGGTCTGGGAGATTAAGTGGATTGCTGCTTCGATTGCGATGGCAACCTTCCAATTGATGGTGATCGTGGCAGCTGAGACCGTCTTGCTTCCGGTGATTACACGTCGAGAGTTTGGAACTAACTCAACTTTCGCCATCTCAGCTGCGATGTTTAGCCTCGGTGGCGTGATCTCAGCACTTGCTGCAATCAAGATTAAAACTCAGAAACCAGGTTTGGTTGCAATCTCACTCTGGTCGATGTTCGCCTTTGCACCTCTCGTCCTTGCCTTCCCGATCTCGCCAACCGTTGTGATTATTGGATATTTCATCGCTGGGCTCTCCATTGGAGGATGGGAGGCTTATTGGGTGACTGCGGTGCAGCGTGAGGTGCCGCAAGATATGCAAGGTCGTGTATTTAGTATCGATATGGTTGGTTCAGGTGGCTTGATGCCGCTTGGCATGGCACTGGTCGGTCCAGTCGTAGCTCTCATAGGGGAGCGGACCTTCTTACTCTGGGCAATCGCATTCCATCTCCTCGTCTGCTATCTCGTTCTGCTCGTTCCTGGCGTGAAGGAGATGCGCGATCCGCGGAGAGCGCAATTGCAGAACGATTCTGGCGAGAGCAATTCACCTATTGGCGAACAAAGTCAGCCTTAATTCAAGCCACATAGCGGCCTGCTAAAAACTATATTTACCCCATGTCCACACGAATTGGCGAGGCTAACGACCTCTTGAAGTGCTCCTTCTGCGGCAAGACCCAGAAGCAGGTGAAGAAGCTCATTGCCGGTCCCGGCGTTTATATCTGTGATGAATGCATCGATCTCTGTAATGAGATTATCGTTGAAGAACTTTCAGAGCAGAACACCCTCGGCCTTGCCGAACTTCCAAAGCCACAATCAATCTTTGAATTCCTTGATCAATATGTCATCGGTCAAGATCGCGCAAAGAAGTCGCTCTCAGTTGCGGTCTATAACCACTACAAGCGGGTCCAATCTGGTGAGACTCGTGGTGATGATGGAATCGAATTAGCTAAGTCGAATATCTTGCTCCTTGGACCAACAGGGTGCGGCAAAACTTTGATGGCACAGACTCTGGCTCGAATGCTGAATGTTCCATTTGCAATCGCTGATGCAACTGCGTTGACTGAAGCTGGTTATGTTGGTGAAGATGTTGAGAACATCTTGCTTAAACTCCTTCAGGCTGCAGATTATGATGTGAAGAAGGCTGAGACTGGAATTATCTATATCGATGAGATCGATAAGGTGGCACGTAAGGCTGAGAACCCATCGATTACCCGAGACGTTTCAGGTGAAGGTGTTCAGCAGGCGCTCCTAAAGATTCTTGAAGGAACAGTTGCATCTGTTCCACCTCAGGGTGGACGTAAGCATCCACACCAAGAGTTTATCCAGATTGACACAACCAATGTTCTCTTTATCGTCGGTGGTGCATTTGCTGGCCTCGATAAGATTATTGAAGCGCGTAGTGGTTCTGCTGGCGTCGGATTTAATGCAGATCTCGTCAGTGCTGAGCAGAAGAATCGAAAAGATATCTTCGCTGATGTCATGCCAGAAGATCTCTTGAAGTTTGGAATGATCCCGGAATTTATTGGACGACTTCCAGTTATTACTAGCGTTGAGAACCTTGATAAGCCAGCGCTTATGCAGATTCTGACTGAGCCAAAGAATGCGCTTGTGAAGCAATATCAGAAGCTCTTCAATCTCGATGATGTTGATCTTGAATTCACCCCAGCAGCCCTTGATGCTGTTGCAGATCTCGCCCTCTCTCGTGGCACTGGAGCTCGAGGATTGCGCGCCATCATGGAGTCAGTCCTTCTTGGTGTGATGTATGAAGTGCCAAGCCGCACCGATATTGCAAAGGTCATCATTGAGAAGGAGTGCATCGAATCAGGCGCTCCTGCAACCTTGGTGGAGCGAATCGGTGATGCGCCAAAGCGCGCATCTCGTCGCGATAAGGGCTCTGAGGAGAAGAGCGCCTAATTTTCACCCGCTAGAATGCGCTCCATGACGAAGCGCGAACTCGCTCCATCCTTTATCCCTGGCGATATTGAGCCACGCCTCTATTCGCAGTGGATGGAAGCTGGGTACTTCACCGCAGACTCCTCATCACCGAAGGAGCCATTCACTATCGTCATCCCGCCTCCCAATGTGACGGGAAATCTCCATATCGGCCACGCGCTCGATCAAACTCTGCAAGATTGTTTAACTCGCATGAAGCGGATGCAGGGATATGAAACGCTCTGGCTTCCCGGAATGGACCATGCAGGTATTGCAACTCAGAATGTTGTTGAGAAGCAGTTGGCAGCAAAGGGTCTTACACGTCACGATCTCGGTCGCGAAGAGTTTGTAAAGAAGGTCTGGGAGTGGAAGGCAGAATCTGGTGGACAGATTCTCGGCCAGATGAAGCGATTAGGTGACTCTGTCGATTGGAGCCGCGAGGCCTTCACGATGGATGAGACGCTCTCACAAGCAGTACTCACCATCTTTAAGAAGTTATTTTATGCAGATCTCATCTATCGCGCAGAACGAATCATCAACTGGTGTCCTCGTTGTCTTACTGCGCTCTCGGATATTGAAGTCGAACATAGCGATGATGAAGGCGAGCTCGTCTCCATCCGCTACGGTTCAGGCGATTCAGAGATCGTGGTTGCGACTACTCGCGCCGAGACCATGCTTGGCGATACAGCAGTTGCAGTCCATCCTGATGATGAGCGCTATGCCCATATGATCGGTAAGAGCGTTATGGTGCCGCTGATTAATCGCGAGATTCCAGTTGTCGCAGATGCTCACGTTGATCCCGCTTTCGGAACCGGTGCGGTGAAGGTAACGCCTGCCCACGATCCAAATGACTTTGAGATTGGCCTTCGCCATAACCTGGCAAACCTCGTCATCCTCGATGCAGATGCAAAGGTAATCAATACCAATAGCGTCTTTGATGGCATGGATCGATATGAAGCTCGCAAGGCAGTAGTAGATGCACTTCGCGCTGATGGAAGAATTGTTGCTGAAAAGCGCCCATACATCCACGCAGTTGGCCACTGTTCACGGTGCGATACAACTGTAGAGCCACGCCTTTCTAAGCAGTGGTTTGTGAAAGTTGCACCACTTGCAAAGGCTGCAGGTGATGCTGTGCGTGATGGCCGTGTCAAGATCGAACCAGAAGAACTTGCACCACGTTACTTCGAGTGGGTCGACAATATGCATGACTGGTGTATTTCACGTCAGTTGTGGTGGGGCCACCGCATTCCAGTTTGGTACGGACCTAATGGCGAGGTAGTTGTTGTTGGTCCAGGGGAGAGCGCTCCAGCTGGCTATGAACAAGATCCAGATGTTCTCGATACTTGGTTCTCATCAGCGCTCTGGCCATTCTCAACCCTTGGTTGGCCACATCAGAGCGATGATTTAAAGAAGTTCTATCCAACGAGCGTGCTCGTGACCGGTTATGACATCTTGTTCTTCTGGGTTGCCCGCATGATGCTCTTCGGTCTCTTTGCTATGGATGGTGTTCCTCCATTTGGAACAATTGTTCTCCATGGACTTGTGCGCGATCAATTCGGTAAGAAGATGTCTAAGTCCAAAGGCAACGTAGTTGATCCCCTTGAATTTATCGATAAGTATGGAGCAGATGCGCTCCGCTTCACCTTGGCTCGTGGTTCAAATCCAGGTAAGGATCAGGCGCTAGCAGAAGATTGGATCGCAGGTTCTCGTAACTTTGCCACCAAGCTCTGGAATGCCACTCGCTTTGCCATGATGAATGGCGCAACAGTGGAAGGCGACCTACCTCCGGTCTCATCACTGAACGCCATTGATAAGTGGATTCTCTCTCGATTGGCTGAGACCACGGCGGAATACAGTCAGCTCTTAAATTCATATGAATTTGCTCGCGCAAGTGAAGTTATCTATCACTTCGCTTGGGATGATCTATGCGACTGGTATTTAGAGCTCTCCAAGGAGGCATTTGCATCTGGTAACGCTGCTTCAACTCAGCGCGTATTGGGCCATGTCCTTGATCAACTCTTCCGCTTACTCCACCCAGTCATGCCATTTATTACAGAGGAGCTCTGGACCACCTTTACGGGTGGGCAGACTCTGATTAGAGCTGATTGGCCGGTGGCAGATGCCTCCCATATCGATAAATCATCGGAAGAACTCATTACACAGTTGCAACGTGTAATTACAGAGGTGCGACGCTTCCGCAATGATCAAGGAGTGAAGCCAAGCCAGAAGATTCCTGGTCGCTTCATCGCTCCGAGCGATGTTGCTCAGTACTCATCTGCGATGGCATTTCTCCTCAAGCTCGAACTGACTGATTTCACACCAAGTGCCTCAGTTGAGATTGGCGCAATCAAGTGCGAACTTGATCTATCGGGTGCAGTAGATGTTGCAGCAGAGCGAGCACGTCTTGAGAAAGACCTGGCAACAGCGAAGAAGGATCTTGCAACGGCTGAAGTGAAGTTGAATAACGCAGGCTTTATGGCGAAAGCGCCAGAAAACGTTGTGGCTGAGATTCGTGAGCGCCAAGCTGCGATGAGCGCAGATATCGAGCGCATCACCGCCCAGTTGGCAGCGTTGAAGTAATGAGCGCAATTACTCCAGACGATCAAGAGCGCATCGATGCGATCGAGCAAGCTCTCCTTAAGCGTTGGCCAGAGACAAGGATTGCACCCACACTAGAACGCATCTCAGCGCTCGTTGATGCGCTTGGTTCTCCGCAGCTGACCTATCCCACAATCCACGTGGGCGGAACAAACGGTAAGACGACAACTGCCCGAATGATTGACTCTCTTCTCTTTGCGATGGGACTTCGGACCGGGCGCTTTACCTCACCTCACCTTGAGAGCTATCTAGAGCGCATCTCAATCAATGGCCAGCCAATCGATCCTAAGGCGATGATCTTCTCCTATAACGATATCGCTGCCTATCTCGACTTTATCGATAGTAAATTTGAAACCCCGATCTCATTCTTTGAAGCTATAACCGCACTTGCCTTCGCCGCCTTCGCCGAACATCCAATTGATGTAGGTGTCATTGAGGTCGGTATGGGCGGTGAGTGGGATGCAACAAATGTGGTCGATGCCGATGTTTCAGTGATTATGCCCATTGATTTGGACCATATGGAGTATCTCGGTTCAACAATTGGTGAGATTGCAAAGACAAAAGCTGGAATTATTAAAGAGGGCGGCTTCATTGTCTTAGCTCAGCAACAGCCAGAGGCAGCGGTGGAGCTTTTGAAGAAGGCGGCTGAAGCGGGAGCAGATATTGCGCGCGAGGGCGTTGAGTATGTCATCGAATCTCGCACGCTCGCCGTTGGTGGTCAGCTCCTCACAATTAAGACTCCTAAAGATACCTATGAAGATATCTTCTTGCCGCTGCATGGAAAGCATCAAGCATCGAATGCTGCTGCAGCACTTGTTGCTGTGGAGGCGTTCTTTGGGGAGCAAGAGTTAGATTACGAAGCAGTTCTTGCCGGCTTTGCCAGCGTTCAATCGCCTGGTCGTTGCGAGGTCCTGCATCGCGATCCCACCATCATTATTGATGCCGCTCACAACCCACATGGCGCCAAGGCGCTTACCGAAACAATCCAGAGTGAGTTCACCTTTGATGAGGTAATCGGAATCTTTGCTGCCATGGGGGATAAGGATGTAGAGGGGGCGATGATTGAACTTGAGAAGGTGATGGACTCTGTCATCGTCACCGCAAACTCTTCGCCTCGCTCAATGTCGGTATCTGATGCGCAAGCGATTGCAACCAGGATTTTTGGTGCAGACCGAGTCTTTGCCGCTGACACGTTAGATGCTGCGATTGAGAAGGCGATTAAAGATTCAATCCGGCCTTTAAGTGAGGATACTTTGGGAATTCTTATCACCGGCTCTGTTGTTACAGTAGGTGAGACGAGGGCGATCGTTCGCAAGCGCTTTGCCAAGGAGGATAAGTAATGCGCGTTTTAGGTTCTGCAGTTCTCGTGATGGAGTTCTTCATTATCGGCTTTGCCATGATGGTCGCTGAACAACATGAGAGCTCGACGATTATCGCCGGTGCAACTATTGCGGTTCTCTTCCTTCTCACCCCTGGCCTTCTCAAGAAGCGCTTTGGCTGGATTCTTGGCTCGGCCTTGCAATTGGCCCTGATCGGCTACTCCGTGGTGGTTCCATCGCTTGCGCCCCTTGCCATCCTCTTTGCTGGCCTCTGGGTTGCAGCGATTATCGTGGGTCGAAAGGGTGAGGCAGCCCGGGCAGCCCTGCTCGCGCAGGCGGAAAATGACCGTGTTACTGGGCAGTCCTAACCCCCAATAGAATGGGCGAGTGAGTACTTCAGAAAAGACACTTGTCCTCGTTAAGCCAGATGGCGTTGCACGTGGTTTAGTCGGCGAGATCATCGCTCGAATTGAACGTAAGGGATACACCATCTCCGCACTTCGCATGCTCCAAGCAGATCGAGCGCTCCTTGAACAGCATTATGCAGAGCACCAAGGCAAACCATTCTTCGAACCACTCGTTGAGTTCATGCTCTCTGGTCCTATCGTTGCTCTCGTTGTTGAAGGCAACAGAGTGATTGAGGGATTCCGCAATATTGCAGGAACAACAGATCCAACCGTTGCAGCTCCCGGAACAATCCGTGGAGATCTCGCACGCGATGCAGGAACAAAGGTCACACAGAATCTCGTTCA
>JBEEOC010000092.1:0-5993 GCA_041191845.1 Actinomycetota bacterium
TTCGCCGCCATCGCATTGAAGAGGACTCCACCCACCAAGGTGGTTGGCTCTTCGCCGACTCATTCCTTGCCCTGATGGTGATCTTCCTTGCAACGATCTCCTTCGTTCCATCCCTCGGTGGGGGTCTGACTGGCACAGGAAATATCGGAAATATCGCAGGTGGAAACTATGTCAAAGGGCTCAACATCGCCTATGAGAGCTTTGATCCGGTTCAGATCAATAAAGATATCGAAGGCTTCATCGTCGCTGAGAAGCTTCCCCGCAGTTCCAAAGTTCTCTTTGCAAAGATAGTAGGAGGCTTTGATCCCAATACTGAGGGTGAGAATGAGGGTAAGTATCGCGCCCTTCTCTTTAGCGCTCAGATTCAAAAGGCTGAGATTGGTTATTTTCAGAATTCAAAGATTGATCTTGGGGCCAATAAGTTATTGAAGCCTAATCAGATTGTCCTTCGCCTGACGCTCTCGCCTCAGTAACCGGCCGAGAGAAGAGTTGGCTCTTAGAGGCCGACGATATTGAGGAGCGTTCCAAAGAATGGAACGACGACTACTAGCTTGCCAAGGACATCCTCATCCTTGACGCGAACAAATGCAACGAGGGTATCGACATCAACGCTGCCATCGCTTGCAGATTTAACAACACCAGTCTGCTTACCCTGGCCAGCAACCTCAACTACGACCTTATGGCCGACTGCATAATTGCTAGAGTGCTTATAGATCACAACGCTCGACTTGGCAGAGCCCATCGCACTTGAGAGTCCATTTTCAGGGTGGATAACTCGGAATCCAAGGGTGAAGAGGAGCACAAGTATTGCTGCAAGGGCAATGAGCTTGATCTTCATAATGAAAGTCTAACCTACCCTTAGCGCTTCTTAGCAGACTTAGGGGCAGCCTTTTTTGTAACAGCGGTCTTTTTCGCGGGAGCTTTCTTCGCTGCAGGCTTAGGACTCTTGCTCGTTGAGCGTGCTGCCTTCTCGGTGATCTTATTGAGCCAAGCCTCAATCTCGGCATCCTCTGAGACTGGAGAGACGGTGATCGGTGGAGTAATAGATGGAGTAAATGATTGCTCCGCTGAAACTGCGTCGCTTGTCGACTCTTTAGCGGACTTCACCTTCTTCGCCTTCTTCGAAGTCAGAGATTGAATGAGTGCCTTGGCAGTTGCTGACCAATTGATGCGATTGAAATTCTTAATGAAGTGCTGAATGGTAAATACAACGCCAGCAAATCCTTGCGGCTTACGTGATACCGGTGGACGGGCAGGTCCTGCCTGTTGGCTCTGCTCGCTCTCGCTATCTTCATTGACATTGCCATTGCCCATGCCGAGCATGAGACGACTTGTGCGAGAGTCTGGACGGCCAACGCCACGCCAGGTTGCAACCTCAATCACACTTCCCTGAGTCATCTTTCCCACAACAATCTTCTGGCCATCAGGAAGATCGATGACAAGTGGTGAGTCGGAGATGGGAAGTGGGAGTTTGGAGACCTTAGGTGTGGTCTTCTCGCTCTCTTGATTAGCCAATTTCAAAACCAATTCTGTCGGTGTAATCGGCTGTGTAGAGCTCGCTCACAGCAACACCTGTTCCTGGTGAGCGGATAGTTGCGCAGGCAAAACCAGGTGTTGATGAGTTTAGAGTAAATTGAGGATTACCTGTTGGCCAACCAGCTGCAGCTGGAAGTGTGTAGGAACACTTCACAATGTCATTTGCGATGTAATTTCCAGATGTATTGACAAGGCCTGATCCGCGAATCTTGAGGTAGATAGAGATTGTCTTAGTTGCACAGGTATCTTTGATATCGCCATTGGTAATTGTTGGATTACCGATTGTGAAAGAGTTGAATACAAAGTCACTTCCAGTAAAGACGCGAGTGAAGTTAACGATCATCTTATTATCTGCTTCGCAGCCAGTAACTGAGACTTCACCTTGACCGTAACCGATGGTTCCTCCACCGCCGCCACCGCCGCCTGTTCCAGCAGGGCCAGTTGCACCGGTCGCTCCCGTTGCACCAGGTGCACCGTTGAGACCATTACATGTGTAGGTGACATTTCCTGCGCCATCGGTAAATCGGACTCCACCGGTGGTGCAATTTCCTTGAACGCCGGTAAAAGCTACGGCGAGAACGCTCGCTCCGGGAGCACCTGGCGCTCCGACCGCACCTGGTGCGCCATCGAGGCCATCTCTACCGTCTTTTCCATCCTTACCATCCATACCGATAAGGCCATCTTTACCTGCAACACCTGCAGGTCCTGGATCTCCCTTAGGTCCAACGAGGAGAGCGAGAACCTGGTTGAGGTTTGCTGCAGCAGATTTAGTTCCGAAGAAATAGTTCTGAGAGTCAGAGTTACCTGTTGAATCCGCGTAGGCGACACCGATACGAGTCAGTGAGAGCACTAGGAGGATGACAGCGAACTTCTTCATGGCCTTATTGTCTCCGAATTCTCTTCAAAAGAAAACTTATCCTCATTCGATGAGTAAATCGCGCTATAAACCGCATGGAGAACCGGCGCCACCCCAGTCAGAAGGAGGAGAAGGTTGGCTCGCTGGTCGAGTAGGAGCGGTTTCATCGAGATCTGCTTAAAGATAATGAAGGCGACTCCGGCGATGACGGCCGATTCCAAAACGATATTGCGTGGAATCCGTGAAGTCTGAAGGAATGAGATCTTGTTGAAGCGGATAAAGATTAAAAAGTATGGAAGTGCGAAGAGGATCGCCACAAATGCTGCGGTGCTGGCAGCAGCGGTCCAGATATAGACAAATGAGAAGATCATCGCCAAGACAGCAAACGCAGTAATTGGTGAGCTCACACGTGAGATTACGAAAGATTCATCGCGGGTCTCAATATAGCCACCACGCTCTAGCCCCACACCATCTGCAAAGCCACGAATTAAGAGCATGGCAGCGATGATGAAGAAGTGGATCAAGGTCAGTGATCGCACCTCGTTCTCGGTATAGATCACGCTGTTGACGAGAGCGTGGCCGAGATAGAAGACCGCTCCCCCGACCAAGCTCGATCCAATAACACCGAGGAACTTAATGGGATCTGAGCCACGTGTTGATTGTGGTTCAAAATCTCGGTTGATGGTCTCGCGCAATAGCGCTGCAAAGAGTGATGGTCCAACCCAAGCGATACCGACTGCGATTGCGATCAGGAAGTCGCGGAAAGAAGTGATGTTTCCGGTGGCAAGTTGGATCGCCCAGAAACCAAGAGTTGCTGCAACTCCGGCAAATGCATCAGCAATTGCAATCGCTGCAACAATCAAGAAGATGGTCATTGGAGTTGAGGCAATTCCATCATTGCGACCCACCTCAACTGCTGCAATCGCACCAGCAATCAGACCTGCAAGAGGTGCAATCCCGTAGAGATTCTTTGAAATTCGATGTGAGACTTCACCTTCACGGATTAAGAGGAAGCGAAGGAGAGATGGCTTAAGCGCAATCAGTGACTGCACACGAAGGCGATATGGCGCCTTCTCCAAGCGATCCCAGAAATTAGGCTCTTCATCAAAGATTGGGTCGGTAAGACGTGGCAATACCTGAGTGCTTCTAAATGGAATATACGAATACTTGCGAGCTCGAATGGTCGAGACAATTCCCGTTAAGAAGACGAAGATTGCAATGATCAGAGTCAAATCAAAGAGGCTGGTAGCAACAGTATTGGTCTGCTCTTCAATCAAGCTAATACCGGCAACGACGGTACGCGGAGAACCCTCACCATTGGTGACGATTGTGTAGGCGCCCGTTGGAAGATCTGCTGGGATAAAGAGTGAATAGACGACATATCCAGCATCATTTTTCTGGCTTGCTGTGAAGGTCTTTGGCTCAATGCCATTGCCCTCAAGGGTCACAATCCACTTCTGTGTATAAGCTCCACCGCCAAGAACAACTTGCTGCTCACGGCCGCGCTCCCAAGTAAGGAGTGGAATATCAAATGCTTGCGCTGCAACAGGTGAGAGCATAAGAGCAATGAGAGCTAGTGCGATTACTTTAAGGCGGCGCATTTACGAGTCGCCCTTCAAGGTATCGATGATCAGCCAGATACCCACTCCGACTGGGATGAGCACCATCAACATCTTAGGTGCCATCAACTTTCCAATCCACGGGATAACAAAGAAGACCACACCGCTAATGTCTTCAGCCTTTGGCTTCTGCACGTCAGGCGTTGGGTTGTTATCACCCTTCATCAACCAACCGTTGATCGGGTCACCACCGATAATGCGGTGGGTAAAGATTCCAACAGACTCACCGCTAAAGCGGCGCGCTGTATAGGCGACAATATCGCCAAGCTCTGGTTGAGTCCGTGGCGTTGGTGCCAAAAGAACGATATCGCCTGGCTTAATAACCGGCTCCATAGAACCGGTAAGAACAATACGAGCCTTAACAAAACCAGATGCTGATAGAACAGAGAAAGAGATCAAGATGCCGCTTAATGCATAGCCGATCCATTTAACGATATTGCTAATCTTGTTATTGCGCGCCTGCGCAGGTGTTGCAATGCGCTCAGGCGGTGCCTGAACAAAGAGCTTTGATTTAGTCGGAGTAATCTCAGTTGGCGTAATAAGAACAGTCTTTTCGCCATTGGCATTTGAGATTGTCAGCAAGACTTTAGAGTCTGCAAATTGTGATTGACCTTCTACCCACATCTCTTCCGTTGAAGTTGCTTCAAAGAGAGGGCGACGAATTGCCTCTTGGGTCATAGTTAGCGCTTAGAGGTCTGAATCGTAATTCTACGGATCATGCTCGCATCAGCAAATGAGACTGTGCGATCTGGGTCGAATGTAATCTGAATTGATGATTGATTACTAGTGAACTCGGTTGAACCCGCACCGGTATCGGTAAGGACGTCATAGTCGATATATGCCATGCCGAGCGCTTGAACGGTACTTGAATCTGCGAAGAAGAACTTCGCGATATCGATTGTCTGATAAGCGCCACCATTTGGAGCTGTCGCTGTCTCAGAGAGTGTGAGAGCTGTACCTGTCTCTGCGTAGACCTGAATTGTGAAATCTTCACCCACGCAATTTGCATCGATATTCTCCAAAATAATGGAGTCGAGGGTGAACTCTCCTGTACCTGTGTCATTTACAAAGCCTGCATAAGGAATAACGGTGATTCCACCATTGGTATCACAAGCTGTTGCTGTTAAGAATCCTTGGCCGAACTCAGTTCGATTGCCTGAAGGAGTAAGAGCGATATTGGCACCGTATGCAATACCGGTTACCGCCAAGATCATCGCAATTGCCTTCACAAGGAAGGGCTTTGAACTACCACTTTCTTCAATATCCCCGTATTCAGCGTCGTCAAAAGCGTATGACTCATCAAAGTCATCACTCTCGTAACGCTTAAGGATATTCATTGGCTTCTTTCTTCTTGATGTACTTCGGATTAAACCCTCGTTTTAACTACTCCCTTTATACGCCGATAGAAGCGCACCTTTCGGGGCTTCTATCGGCGTACTAGAGAATCGTTAAATGGGTTGGATTATTTCCTTAGTTGCTCTGAAGTGTGAGCTTGAATACCGCACCTGCAGTAGCTGAAGGTGTTGTGATTCCAAGGTTAAATGAAGATGTCGCTGATGCGAGGTTCTGACCACCCGCAGCAACAAAGCCTGCAGAGGTTGTTGGAGTTGAACCATTGATACCAATAGTTGCAACGTTAACCGCCTGGCTAGAAACTGTAGCGATCTGAAGTGGTGTTGCTGAGGTATCTCCATATGCATTGAGCTGGAGAGTCTTACCTGAGCAACCTGTTCCACCATTTACAAGAGCTGATCCGCCAGAGCGGCCATCAACATCTGAGAATGAAATTGTGGAGAGCATAAATGTTGGGTTTGCTCCATTGACGAAGGTCGCCTGTGGAGACAAAGTGATTGAGCTATCGCATGCTGATGCAACCTGAACACCCTGACCGAATTCAATTGCATTTCCGGTTCCGAGTGAGATGTTAGCTGCGAGTGTTGAGCCAAGTACTGCTACCGCTGCAACTGTTGCAAGGCCAGCAA
>JBEEOC010000093.1:0-5022 GCA_041191845.1 Actinomycetota bacterium
TCAGGAAGAATCAAGACACCGGCAGCAGAGGTGTGAATACGCCCTTGGCTCTCAGTCTCTGGAACTCGTTGAACGCGGTGAACACCACCTTCAAACTTAAGTCGCGCATATGGTGAATTACCCGGCTCTGCCGAACCTTTTGACTTAATCGCCATTGAAATATCTTTATAACCACCAAGATCAGCCTCAGTAACATCGATAATTTCGACTTTCCAATTGTGCTTCTCTGCATAGCGCTGATACATGCGCACAAGATCGCCAGCAAAGAGAGCAGATTCATCTCCACCTGCGCCAGCCTTAACTTCCATAATCACATCGCGATCATCATTGGGATCACGTGGCAGGAGAAGTTCCTCTAACTTCTCTGCTGCTCGGGCAACACTCTCCTCCATCGCTGGAATCTCAGCGGCAAAATCTGGATCCTCTGCTGCCATCTCTCGGGCTGCAGCTAAGTCATCGTTGGCGCTCTTCCAGGCATTAAAACCTGCAACTACTGGGCCGAGTTGGGCATAGCGGCGACCGAGTTGGCGGGCCTTTCCTTGATCTTCATGGATGGAAGGATCGGCCATCTGCTGCTCAAGCTCTTGATATTCACGCACCATCTCATGGGCTGATGCAAAGCGATCGTCAGACATTGAACTGCTCCTTCCGTAAAGAGATCTATATATTTAATTACCGCTTAATTATTTCCTTTAACCTTTTCTAATCAATTTTTTGTATCGGCTGATACAGAAAAGGCCTAGGGAAATAAAAAGACCGCCCGCAACCCATCTAGGGCTGCGTTGGCGGTCTTCTTGGAAAAGCTACTTCTTACCGAAACGCTCTTCAAACTTAGCAACACGTCCACCTGTATCGAGGATGCGCTGCTTACCTGTGTAGAACGGGTGGCAGACTGAGCAAACTTCGACATAGATAGATCCGCTAGCAACTGTTGAGCGGGTAACAAACTTCTCGCCGCAACCACAAGTTACCTGGGTCTCTTTATATTCTGGGTGGATCTCTGGCTTCATCTTCAACTCTTTTCTTTACCTGGGTCCGATTTCTCGGTGAACCAGAAGGGCTAGGTGGAAATCATCCCGTAAAACGAGGCAACCGCAAAATCCTTGCCTATTTGGCGCCTGGATTCTGCGGTTGCCTCTACCACTCTTGGAGGATGGGGAAGATTTAGCTCGCCTTCGCAGCCTTTGTTGGCTTGGCTGGTGGGGTTGGCTTTGTGCCGAGAACAGGCTTTGCAGGAGCAACTGGCGCTGCGCCGAGGGCTGTGATTGCTGCATCTCGCTTTGCAGTCGCTGCCGCAACTGCAGCCTTATGTGCAGTATTTGCCGCAAGCTTTGCCTCCTCAGTAGTTGCAGCAGCGATCGCTGCCTCACGAGCAGACTTTGCAGCTGCTAACTCTGATTTAAATGTTTCGAGAATCGGCTTACGAGCATCGTTATAGGCTTTTCGTGCTGTAGAGAAAGACTCCATCGCGGCCTTGTATTGAGCATGAGACGATTTACGATTTGCAATATAGGCCTGAACAGCTTCGCTGTAAGCCGCCTTCGCCTTCTGATACTCGTTGAGCGGCTTAGCTGTTGCAGAAGGGGAAGCAGTTGGAGATGGGGTTACATCCGCAACAGCAGTCCCTGTGCCAGCAAGTAGCCCTGCAGCCACAAGGAGCGCTACATTTCTTGAGTTGGTGAGATTCTTCTTCATCGGTCTTTCTCCTTACATAAGTGGAACTCTCGCCGGATACGGAGTTCCTTGAGATGAAGATTGCACCCTGACATTGTGGAAGGTCTGTGATGCTCACACGAGGCGGTTGTGAGAATTGGAGATGAAAGAGCCCCCACAGACGCGATATCTGTGAGGGCTCTATCAAGTTTCTTGTGAATTAGCCGTTATCTGGCCCCGCTGTTGTCTTCTGGATCTGCATCAAGAATTCAACGTTGGACTTTGTGCCCTTCATCTTCTCGAGTAGGAGTTCGAGCGCAGCCTGTGGCTCGAGAGCGTGAAGAACACGACGGAGCTTCCAGACAATGTTGAGCTCTTCTGATCCCATAAGAATCTCTTCCTTACGAGTAGATGATGAGACGACGTTGACTGCAGGGAAGATGCGCTTATCTGCAAGACGTCGATCAAGGATGAGCTCCATATTTCCTGTGCCCTTGAACTCTTCGAAGATCACTTCATCCATACGTGATCCTGTCTCGATGAGAGCAGTTGCGAGAATTGTGAGTGATCCACCATCTTCAATATTACGAGCTGCACCGAAGAACTTCTTTGGTGGATAGAGAGCTGCGGAATCAACACCACCAGACAAGATGCGACCAGATGCCGGCGCTGCGATGTTATATGCGCGTCCAAGACGTGTAATGGAATCAAGGAGAACAACGACATCATGTCCAAGTTCGACGAGGCGCTTTGCGCGCTCAATAGCGAGCTCGGCGATCATCGTGTGATCTTCTGCTGGACGGTCGAATGTTGAAGCGATGACCTCTCCCTTTACTGAGCGAGTCATATCTGTCACTTCTTCTGGACGCTCATCGACGAGAACAACCATGAGGTGAACCTCTGGATTGTTCACTGTGATCGCATTTGCGATCGCCTGCAAGACCATCGTCTTACCAGCCTTAGGAGGAGCAACAATAAGTCCGCGCTGACCCTTACCAATCGGTGCGATCAAATCAATCACACGTGTGGTGAGGATATTTGGCTCAGTCTCAAGGCGAAGACGCTCTTGTGGATAGAGCGGGGTGAGCTTGCCGAATTCAACGCGAGCCTTCGCCTCTTCAACTGGAACGCCATTGACAGTCTCGAGAGTAATAAGTGGGTTGTACTTCTGACGCTGTTCACCTTCACGTGCCTGGCGAACCTGGCCGGTGACAACATCGCCCTTGCGAAGTCCATACTTACGAACTTGTCCCTGTGAGACATAGACATCGTTTGGACCTGGAAGATATCCAGCGGTGCGGATAAATGAATAGTTTTCAAGGATATCGACGAGTCCGCCAACTGGGACCAAGACATCATCTTCACTAATTACAGGCTCGCGTTCTTCACGACCGCCACGGTCGCGATTGCGATCACGGCCACGATTGCGATCACGGCGATTACGGTTGCGATCATTGCGATCGCCACGATCTCCACGGTCATTGCGGTGATCAGATGAGTTCTCATCGTCGCCATCATCATCGTTGGAAGAGTTGCGTGAATTCTGTGCGCCCTCATCTGAGCTTTCAGAGTCATCGGACTTCTTATTGTTGCGCTTTGCATTGCGCGCTTCCCGGCGAGCTTCGCGCTCGGCCTTTGCTGCTTCGCGGTTAGCTGCTTGAAGATCTCCAATGGCTGATACGAGAGCATCCTTCTTAAGCTTTGCTGCGCCTTCAATACCTAATTGGGAGGCAACTTCCTTCAATTGTGGAAGTGTCATTGCAGCGAGTTCTGTTGTTGTCATTGATTTCTTTTCTTGAACGTCCCGCTACGGATGCAGTGGGAATCTCTTGGGTATTTCTTATGGGGTATAACGTGTGAATCTTGAGGATTTACCAGCTATTTCGCCTCAGTGAAACCGGCGCTGCTGATGGCCAAACTATAGCAGGGTCGCTCCGCGAGAGGCAATTTCAAGTGGAGTGCCCACAAAACCCTTACCGCCGGCTAATTTGAGCTCTTCTACTTCGCGTTGATCTGCAGTGTGGAGGGCGAGAACTGTTGGTCCTGCCCCAGAGATAAATGCTGCAACCCCTGCCTCGCGCAGCTTCTGCACAAGTGCAAATGACTCCGGCATCGCCTCTGCGCGATATGACTGATGTAAGAAATCTTCAGTTGCAGTAAGGAGAAGATCGGGGCGAGAAGTAAGTGCGTGGCCCATCAACGCTGCATTAGTTGTATTTCGCACTGCATCTGCAAATGGAATTGTCTCAGGCAACATTTTGCGGGCCTTGGATGTTGGTAGCACCTTTGAAGGAATAAAGGCCATCGCTTGAATTCGAGGATCAACATTGAGATGGATGCAATGTGCTGAAGATTTATTCTTCTCCATCTCAAACCAAGAAATTGTCGCACCGCCGAAGAGTGATGCTGAAACATTATCGGGATGGCCTTCCATATCTGTAGCTAGAGATAGAAGCTGAATATCGTTCATATGGTCTTCGCCATTGAGAACGAGTGAGCGAGCCAGAACTAATCCGCCGATAATTGCACTTGCAGATGATCCAAGTCCTCGACCATGAGGGTTGACGTTAAGAGCGCGAATTGCCAAACCTTTTGGACGCCCGCCGAGGAAATCAAAACCTTTATACATCGCCTTAACGAGAAGATTCTTCTCATTACGTGGAACTTCGTCGGCGCCTTCGCCTGTCACATCAATATCGAGAATCGCATCATCGAGAACTTGTGCAACATAGCGATCGTGCATTGCGAGAGCCAGACCGAAGGCATCAAAGCCGGGGCCAAGGTTGGCAGATGATGCCGGAACCTGGACCTGCATTGGCTTGGCCTTAAAAGTTGGCTTACTCATCGATTACTCCTTACTTAACCCGAGAGCTTCAGCCGCAATATCTGCATTGACTGGAACGCTTACTGGATCCTTCGCGCCTTCAAGCGCCCATGGAATATCCTTCAAGCCATTTCCGGTGCAGGTGATAACAATCTTCTTTCCACGTGGAAGCTTTCCAGCAGCCTTATATTTAATAAGACCTGCAAGGCCTGCAGCAGATGATGGTTCGCAGAAGATTCCTTCCTGAGCGGAGAGAATTCGATATGCAGCCAAGATCTCTTCGTCTGTCACAGAGTCAATGAGTCCAGCAGATTCATCACGAGCTGCAATAGCTTGGTTCCAAGACGCAGGCTTACCAATTCGAATAGCGGTAGCGATGGTCTCTGGATTATCAACTGGATGTCCTAAAACAAGTGGCGCAGCTCCAGCTGCTTGGAATCCCCACATCGCAGGCTTCTGACGTGATATTCCATCAACGAAGTACTCGTTATAGCCCTTCCAATATGCAGTGATATTTCCAGCATTACCAACTGGCAAGGTATGAA
>JBEEOC010000094.1:0-3648 GCA_041191845.1 Actinomycetota bacterium
CGTCCATGAGTATTTGGGTCTGTGGTGAGGTATTGATCGATCTGATTCCGGTGGCGCCAGGATCGTCAGAGCGGTTGCCCCATGTGGGAGGCGGGCCGGCAAATACCGCAAAGGCGCTCGCACGTTTAGGTCGCGATGTCTACTTTATCGATGGCATCTCCACAGATGACTATGGCGTTGCCGCAAGAAAAGAACTTCTCGATGATGAGGTGAAGTTAGATCTTGCACTGACGAGCGATAAGCCAACCTGTCTTGCCATAGTTTCACTCGATGCCAATAACAGCGCATCCTATGAATTTAAGATTGAGGGAACTGCAACCTTTGATTTCTCGCTCGATTGGCTACCAGATCCATCGCGATATCAACCAAAGGTTCTCCATATCGGAACCCTGGTAACAATTATTGAACCGAGCGCGTCTGTGCTCTATGACTGGGCGTTGCAGGTGGCTGAGTTTGCACCGATTGTCTTTGATCCCAATATCCGTCCATCTGTGATGGGAGATCGTGACCGCTATGAGGCGGCCGTTGAGAAGTGGGCAGCTATCTCATCTGTGATTAAGGTCAGCGATGATGATCTCGCTTGGCTCTTCCCGGGGATGAGCGTGGAAGAGGTGGCAACTCGTTGGGTCAGAGATGGTGCAGCGCTCGTCGTTGTAACTCGTGGCAGTAAGGGGTTGATTGGCTTTACTGCAGATGGCGCAGTTGAGGTGCCGGGTGTGAAGATTGAGGTTGCAGATACTGTTGGTGCTGGTGACACAGTCGGTGCAATCATCGTTGAGCAGATGGTGGAGCAGGGAATCCTGGCACTTACAGGAGATATCTTGAAATCGGTATTGGAGCGAGCAGCAAAGGCTGCAGCGATTACCTGTTCTCGCCCTGGCGCTAATCCACCATACTTGCGCGAACTTAAATAAGTTTTATTTCTAGCGCTCGACTACAAGAGAAGAGAAAAGAAACGTGCAATTTATCGATGATGCTGAATTCCAAGTTGCCATTGATCTCGATGCTGGCGCTCGTATTGCATCGTTAAAGTGGAGAGATCTTGAATTCACCGTTCCATTCCGCGGCCAGGTGCATACCTATGGTTGGTATGCGATGGCGCCATGGGCAGGTCGCATTAAAGATGGCTTGATTACCTCTCCCGCAGTTGGCCAATTTCAACTTCCCACCTTCTTAGATCCACCCAATGCCCTCCACGGCTTTGGTCTGACATCGTCCTGGCAAGAGATTGGTCCAGGGCGCAGCCTTCTCCATTTGCCAAAGCCATATGGAGGTGCAACGGTGGAGCAGACGATTGAGGTGCTCGATGATGCGATCCGTTGGTCTCTTGAATACGATGCCAATGGTTGCGATCTTCCAGTGTGGCTTGGACAACATCCATGGTTTGCTCGCGATTTAGGTGTGGGTGGATCGGCGGAGCTGGAGTTCTATCCAGGAAAGATGCTCAAGCGGGTAGATGGCCTTCCTACCGGTGAAGTCATTACACCAACCCCAGAGCCTTGGGATGATGCCTTTACTGAAGTTTCTGGAACGCCAGCTGTTGTTTATGAAGGTGTTGCACGTATTGATATTGAATCTGATGCACCGTGGTGGGTTGTCTATACCGAAGATCCCGATGGAATTTGTGTGGAGCCACAGACTGCTCCCCCTGATGCTGCCAACTTAGGTATTACTGGTGATCATTACTTAGAGGCGCTCTATACCTTCACCGATATCAGTGAAGATTATGAAGGTTAGAAAAAAGTAATTAAGAGAGAATATCTTTAGTGGTGAAGCGGCTATAGGCGGCAGAGCCAAAGATGATTGCATATCCAAGTTGGAGGAGCGCATTCATTCCCATTGAGTGGAAATCCATCGGTGCACGTAAGAGATCGGCAAAGCCGAGCCAATTAAATGTCAGTAGATATGGATGGATTGCTTCTAGCTGAGGAAGTGTTGCCAAGATTTGCGAGACTGTTGATACAACAACAGTTGCTGCCATCGCACCGACTGGAATAACAGTAAGCGTTGAGATGAAGAGCCCCACAGCGCATAAGCCCATCAGTGAGATCGTCACATAGAGAGCGACAAGCGCAATACGAACCAGCGCTGCTGGAATGGAGATGACATCACCTGAGAGCAAGGTGACGGGACCGATCGGAAAGAGGATAAGTCCGATGAGGATTCCGGTAACCATCAAGGTGGTGGTGGCAGCGATGGAGAAGACCGATGCCCCGATGAACTTCACTACTAAGAGACGGGCGCGTGAGACAGGTGCGATGAGGAGATAGCGGAGAGTTCCGGTATTTGCCTCACCTGCGATGGTGTCACCTGCAACGACTCCGATCGTCAGAGGAAGAAAGAGTGGAATCGCAAGGATCATCGCGGTAAAGCCGACGAAGAGACCGTTCTGGCTAACGCGATCGAGAAATGGTGGGCCCTCACCGGGTGGGATTGTCGCCCCTGATAGCTGAACGGCAATTGCGAGAAAGATAGGAATACAGGCGATTGTGGCGAGCATCGCCCAGGTGCGGCGGCGGCCAAAGAGGACCTTGAGCTCTGATTTCACCAATGTGCCGAATCCTTTAAGGAAGCCGTTAAAGAGGTTAGCGCGCAACATCGAAGCCCTCCCCAGTAAGAGAGACGAAGCGCTCTTCTAGTTGTGGTGCTTCGAGGGTAAAGCCCTTAATCCTTACTCCTGCCTTTACCAGTGCATCAACTATGAGATCTGCCTCAATGAAGTTATGGAGAATATTTGCTCTCACTACACCTGATTCATCTCTTGCTTCAATGTCGAGTGAGTTAAGCGTTGCAATTGCCTTTTCAATATCTGGCGTGCGCAGGGTGAGGTTGAGGATCTCACTGAAGGAGAGATCTGCAATGGAGCCTTGGGCAACAATCTTTCCAGCGCTCATCACTGCTAGATGAGTGCAGATCTGTTCAATCTCAAGAAGGAGGTGGCTTGAGATAAAGATGGTGATTCCTTGCGATGCTAGTTCGCGGATGAGTGTGCGCACCTCACGCGTTCCTTGTGGATCAAGGCCATTAGTTGGTTCATCAAGGATGAGAAGTTGTCGTGGTTGCAAGAGGGCATTGGCAATACCAAGGCGTTGCTTCATACCGAGTGAATAGGCATGGACTTTCTTCTCGGCGGCATGTGTGAGCCCCACGCGCGCAATCGCTGCATCAACGCGAGCAGCTCTGGTCTTGGGATCGGCCTTGCTATCTGCGCTATCAAAGCGAATCAAGTTATCGCGACCAGATAGGTAGGGATAGAAGGCAGGTCCTTCAACGAGCGCTCCCACATGAGGAAGAGCAACTGTTGCATCCTGCGGGATGGAGTGGCCTAAGAGCGAGATAGATCCACTTGTTGGCTCGGCAAGGCCGAGCAACATACGAATCGTCGTCGTCTTACCTGATCCATTGGGACCGAGGAAGCCGAAGATCGAACCACGAGGGACAGAGAGCGCGATGGAATCAACTGCGTTATGTGTGCCGAAGCTCTTTACTAACGCAGTTGTTTCGATAGCGAGATTACTGTGCGGCAACTGCTAACAATCGCTCAACGGTGACAGAACCGGCATAGATATCGCCGCTATCTGCAAAGAAGATATTTAAGAGAGCTGTGGTGAAGATGCGACCACCAGCAACTGGCTTTGTCAGCTCCTT
>JBEEOC010000095.1:0-6544 GCA_041191845.1 Actinomycetota bacterium
TTCACGACAACACAGATCAAGTTATCGCCTTCACGCTTGGAGTAGGCGAGGATCTGATCATTTTCTGTGTGGTGGAAGCGAAGATTACGAAGTCGCTGCAGGGCAGGATTCTCTCTGCGGATTTTATTGAGAAGAGTAATGAATGGAGCAAGGGTTAACTGCTTCTTTGCAGCGCCCTCCCAATCTCGCACTTTGATCTCATACTTCTCTGAATCGAGATACTCCTCGCCACCTTCTTTAAGTCGGCGGTGCTCATAGAGCTCATAACCTGCATACATTCCCCATGATGGAGTCAACGTTGATGCAAGAGCAGCTCTAATGGCGAAGATTGCAGGATTACCAGATTGAAGGTGGAAAGGGTTGATATCTGGTGTGTTAACCCAGAAATTAGGGCGGAAGAATGCAGATGTCTGATGAGCCACCTCTTGGCTGTATTCAATCAGTTCTTGCTTCGTTGTTCGCCAGGTGAAGTATGTGTAGGACTGATGGAAACCTACTTTGCCGAGGGCATGCATCATCGATGGTTTGGTAAATGCCTCAGCTAGGAAGATCACATCTGGTGACTCTTTCCCGATAATTCGCATCACATCGGCCCAGAAGTGAACCGGTTTTGTGTGGGGGTTATCAACGCGGAAGATTGAGATGCCCTTGCCGATCCAGAAGCGCAAGGTCTTGAGCGACTCTTCGAGGATTGCTTTGTAATCATTATCGAAGTTAATCGGATAGATATCTTGATACTTCTTAGGAGGATTTTCTGCGTAAGCAATAGTTCCATCAAGGCGGTGGGTGAAGAACTCTGGATGCTCCTTTACCCAAGGGTGATCAGGGGATGCTTGTAGTGCGAAATCAAGAGCAACCTCAATACCGTTCTTCTTTGCAACAGAGATGAAATCTTCAAAATCTTTCATTGTGCCAAGTGCGGGATTTATAGCCATATGGCCGCCCTCTGCCCCGCCAATTGCCCACGGGACACCAGGATCGGTTGCAGTGGGGGTAAGTGTGTTGTTGCGCCCCTTGCGGTGAGTTACGCCGATCGGATGAATAGGTGGGAGATAGAGAATATCGAATCCCATCGCAGCAACTGCTGGAATTCGACCTGCTGCGCTCTTAAATGTTCCACTTGTGATGGTGCCATCTGCCGCAACTGTGGCACCTTCGCTACGAGGAAAGAATTCATACCAAGAGCCAATAAGCGCGCGAGGATGATCTGACTTCACCCGATACTTTTCACTCAGTGAGGAGAGGCGGCGCAGGGGATGGGCTGCGCAGTATGCGCGAATTTCAGCGGTCGATGCTGCGCCAAAGCGATTGAGCGGTGCGAGTGATTTATCTGCAAGAGTTGCAATCGCTGGCTTCAGTATTGATTTTGCTGAAGGATCAGATTGAAGAACCTCTTCAAAGAGCTCAGCACCAATTGCACACATCAACTCGCTATCGACATCTGCTCCGATTTTGATCTCAGCATCGTGGAGCCATGTGGCAAGTGGGTGGTCATAGCTTTCAATAGCGAAGAAGTAATCTCCGCGGCCAGGGATAGTGATCTCAGCGCTATACCGGTCACCACCATGCCAGAGTTCCTGCATGACAACGCGGGAGACTTCTTTTCCGGCGCTATCGAAGAGAACTACATCTGCGCCAAGGGCATCATGGCCTTCACGGAAGATGGTAGCGGTGACTGGAAATGATTCACCCGGAATTGCTTTGACCGGTACAAATTCTCCCCCGAAGAAAGTTGCGGGGGAGATATCTGTGACGGGAATTCGATTAATCAGCCAGATCCTTCAGTATTTCCTGCATCTGCCGCGGTGACATCGTCGATACGGTACTTCTTCAACGCCTCTGTGACAACAGATTCTTTAACATCGCCACTCTTTGCAAGCTGAGCCAGAGTTGCCACCACGATTGACTCTGCATCAACCTTGAAGTGGCGTCGGAGAGCTCCACGAGTATCTGAGAGACCGAAGCCATCGGTTCCAAGTGCATAGAAATCATTTGGAACCCATGGAGCGATCTGGTCTTGAACGGCACGCATGAAGTCAGAGACTGCAACGACTGGACCTTCAGCGCCCTTGAGCTTGCTCGTTACATAAGCGGTCTTCTTAGAAGTTGGGTTGAGGAGATTATGGCTATCTGTCTCAAGACCATCACGACGTAGTTCATTCCATGATGTGACAGACCAAACGGATGCAGATACTCCCCAATCCTTCTGGAGGAGCTCCTGCGCCTTGAGCGCCCAGTTGACTCCCACGCCAGATGCGAGGATCTGTGCATTCTTCTTACGCTGCTTCTCACCTGGCTTTAAGAGGTAGATACCCTTGAGGAGACCATCAACATCGAGATTCTCTGGCTCTGCAGGTTGAGCATATGGCTCGTTATAGACAGTGAGGTAGTAATAAATATTCTCACTCTTCTCGCCATACATACGGCGAAGACCATCTTTAAAGATATGTCCGAGTTCATAACCATATGCTGGGTCATATGCGACCACCGCTGGGTTAGTGGCTGCAAGGAGGTGTGAATGGCCATCTTCATGCTGAAGACCTTCACCATTGAGAGTTGTGCGACCAGCTGTTGCTCCGAGAACGAATCCACGGACCAACTGATCTGACGCTGCCCAGAAAGCATCTCCGGTGCGCTGGAAGCCAAACATTGAGTAGAAGATGTAGATAGGAATCATCGGTTCATCGTGTGTGGAGTATGAAGAACCCACTGCGGTAAATGATGCAACCGAGCCAGCCTCGTTAATTCCCTCATGGAGAATCTGACCTGCCGTTGACTCCTTATAGGAGAGGATCAATTCACGGTCGACTGAGGTGTATTGCTGGCCATGTGGTGAATAAATCTTGAGTGATGGGAAGAGTGAATCAAGACCGAAGGTGCGCGCCTCATCAGGGATGATTGGAACGATGCGCTTTCCGATGCCCTCATCCTTCACAAGATCCTTCAACATACGGACAAAAGCCATTGTTGTTGCAACTTCTTGCTGACCTGAGCCACGACGAACTGAGTCATAGACAGAATCTGGCGGAGTTGGCAGAGGCTTTGAAATCATGCGGCGACGTGGAACAGAGCCACCTAGCTCTGCGCGACGCTCTGCAAGGTACTTTGCCTCAACTGAATCTGGTGCTGGCTTGTAGTAAGCAGGTGTGTACTTATCAAGTGCGCTATCTGGAAGAGGAATCTCAAGGCGATCACGGAACTCTGTAATATCTTCAAGAGTCATCTTCTTCATCTGGTGCGTTGAGTTACGCGCCTCAAAGTGTGAGCCAAGGGTCCAACCCTTAACTGTCTTTGCAAGAATAACGGTCGGCTTTCCATTGTTCTGTGTTGCTGCAAGGTATGCGGCATAGAGCTTGCGGTAATCGTGTCCACCGCGCTTTAAGTTCCAAATATCGTCATCAGACCAATTAGCAACCATCGCTGCTGTGCGAGGATCTTTTCCGAAGAAGTGCTCACGGACATATGCGCCGGATTCACCCTTAAATGTCTGGTAGTCACCATCAAGAGTTGTATTCATGATGTTAACGAGCGCGCCCTCTTTATCCTGGGCAAGAAGTGGATCCCAACCGCGACCCCAGATCACCTTGATGACGTTCCACCCTGCGCCACCGAAGATTGATTCAAGCTCTTGAATAATCTTTCCATTTCCGCGCACAGGGCCATCGAGGCGTTGCAAATTACAGTTCACAACGAAAGTTAAATTATCGAGCTTCTCACGTGAAGCAAGACCAATCGCACCGAGTGTGTCAACCTCATCGATTTCACCATCGCCAAGGAATGCCCAGACGCGCTGATCTGATGTGTCCTTAATTCCACGGTTGTGAAGGTAACGGTTGTAACGCGCCTGATAGATCGCATTGAGTGGACCAATACCCATTGAGACAGTTGGGAACTGCCAGAAATCCGGCATCAAACGTGGGTGAGGATAAGAGGAGAGTCCGCCACCTTGATGTGAAAGTTCTTGGCGGAATCCATCGAGCTGATTCTCAGTAAATCGTCCTTCAAGGAATGCACGTGAATACATTCCAGGGCTTGCATGTCCCTGGAAGAAGACTTGGTCGCCGCCACCTGGATGATCCTGCCCGCGGAAGAAGTGGTTAAATCCAACTTCATAGAGCGCAGCAGATGATGCATAGGTAGAGATGTGTCCGCCTACACCAATTCCTGGGCGTTGCGCGCGATGCACGAGCATTGCTGCATTCCAACGAACGTAGGAGCGAATACGGCGCTCGATATCTTCATCGCCTGGAAATTGTGGCTCCGCCTGTGGTGTGATGCTGTTGATGTAATCGGTAGTACGAAGATTTGAGATTGGAACCTGGCGCTCATGTGCGCGCTTGAGCAGTGCGAGCATCAAGAAGCGGGCGCGAACGGGACCGGCTGCGGCGAGGGCTGCATCGAGGGATTGCTGCCACTCGAGAGTCTCGGATGGATCGGTATCCACCAATTGGTTGAGAAGGTAATCCGCCTGGCCCTGGAATTCGCTCATGGGGCATATTCTCGCGCCAATGGGGTCTCTAGGCAAAATAAGCAGGCGTGAATCCCATTACCTAGCCTCTAACTATTGCGAAACCGGCCAGTATCTAATGGACTTAGCCCGTGGCACAGCGAATGGGCTTTGAACCAGGAGAGTTAGTCCTTGAACTCGGAGGCGGCTCTGACGTTGATCAATCTCTTCGAGAGAGCATCGTTGCCGATACTGGCAATGCGCTGATTGAAGATGAGACCAATGAGGTAGTCGATGCCGTCATCATCTGGTGGCGTGATGGCGATGGTGACCTTGAAGATGAATTAGTTGATGCGCTGACCTATCTCTCTGAGAGCGGATCAATCTGGGTTCTCACACCAAAGGCTGGACGAGATGGCCATGTAGAGCCGAGCGATATTCAAGATGCAGCCCCCAACGTTGGACTCTCACAAACATCCACATTTTCTGTTGCGACAGATTGGACGGCAACGCGTCTGGTCGCGCGCAAGAGCGCTAAGCGATAGTTTCGGCGAGACCAAGCTCTCTCCGTAAGTTATTCTCCTCGCATGACAATCTCAATTGGAAATGCAGCCCCAGATTTCGAGCTCTCAGATCAGCACGGAAATAAAGTCTCTCTCTCATCCTTTAAGGGTAAGAAGAATGTTGTTCTCCTCTTTATTCCTTTTGCTTTCACCGGAACTTGCACCGGTGAGCTCTGCGCAATGCGCGATGATCTCTCTGCTTTCCAGAACGAGAATGTTGAACTCCTCGTAGTTTCTTGCGATTCAATGTTCACCCAGCGCATCTGGGCAGAGAAAGAGGGATATAACTTCCCAGTTCTTGCAGATTTCTGGCCACACGGCTCTGTTGCACAGGCATATGGAATCTTCGATGAAGCACGTGGTTGTGCTCTTCGCGGCACATTTGTTATTGATAAAGAGGGAATTGTTCGCTGGAGCGTTGTTAATGGCCTCGGCGATGCTCGCAGCAATGACGACTACAAGGCTGCGCTCGCTACCCTTTAATTCTTAGAGCGGCCTGATTGCAATTACTTCAACGCCACCAATGGAGTTGAGGACGCTCACCAAATCTGAAGGGTCTGTGCCAGGGACTGCGACTGTAATATCGTCGTAACCCTTGCCATCTTCCGCCTTAATCACAACGAGCTCGCGAATATCGCAGCCGGCTGCGCCAATTGCAGATGCGATAGCGCCGAGAGAGCCCGGACGGTCTGGTAGTGAGATCTGCATTTGGAAGAGAGCCATGGCAAAACTCTAAACCCTCATCGATAATGGCGCAGAGACTTTTCTCTATTCCCCGCTCAAAAATCCCCGGTTTTTAATCTTGGCCCTCTATAAAGTAGTATTCGCAAGCAGTACAAGCCGGGTGGCTAGCTCAGTGGTAGAGCGCCTCGTTTACACCGAGGATGTCGGGGGTTCGAAACCCTCGCCGCCCACAGTTGATTGATTAAATCGCAATCTCGATAGACTCCAATATATGAGCCAAAAACATCATCCCTTGCAGGCGCTAATGTCCTCAGGTTCAGGGATGCGACGAATGCTCAATCTGTGGCCACCTTTCCTCTTCTCAGGCATTTCCGTCAGGGAGATCTCAAAAGATTTTCGATATACCAAGGTGAGGTTGAAGAAAAAGGTTCTCACATCTAACTATGTGGGAACGCTCTTTGGTGGCTCCCTCTTTGCCATGACAGACCCTTTCTTCATGCTGATGATCCTCAGAAATCTCGGCAAGAGCTACATTGTGTGGGATAAGAGAAGTGAAATTGAATATGTCTCCCCAGGAAAAAGCAATGTATTTGCAGAGTTCCATCTGCGAGATGAAGATTTGGAAGAGATCAAAGGTGAAGTGGCCTCTTCAGGAAAGTATTTAAAGTGGTTTGAGGTTGATATCAAGTCTGCTGATGGCACAGTGGTTGCCAGAGTTAAGAAGCAAATCTACGTTCGCGCAAAGGACTAGAGCTAAGTCATTCTCTGGCTTAGCAGCTTTCTATTCCTTACCCTTCTTCTCAAACTCCAATTGCATCTCTTTAAATCTCATCAAGGTGAACTCTGCTTG
>JBEEOC010000096.1:0-12772 GCA_041191845.1 Actinomycetota bacterium
TCGTCTCCGGCTCTGCTGATAAGAGCGTCTATGCCGGATGTGACTTCATTATCGAAGCGATCTTCGAAGAGCTTTCATTGAAGCAGGAGCTCTTTAAGACCCTTGAGGGAATCGTCTCCCCTGAGTGTGTGCTCGCCACCAATACCTCTTCCCTCTCGGTTGAGGCGATGAGCGAAGGACTTAAGAATCCAGAGCGCGTTGTGGGATTCCACTTCTTCAATCCAGTTGCTGTGATGCCACTACTTGAAGTTGCTCGCACTTCTCACACTGATGATACAACCACTGCAACAGCAGTTGAAGTTGGTAAGAATCTCAAGAAGACGATGATCATCTGTAAGGATGCGCCAGGCTTTGTAGTCAACCGCCTCCTCACACGTTTCATGGGTGAGATTACCGATGCAGTTGATGAAGGAACAGATCCAGCGGTCGCAGATAATGCGATGCGTTCAATCGGATTCCCAATGAGCCCATTTGAACTCCTTGGCCTTGTCGGTCCGGGTGTTGCGCTCCATGTTGCAGAGACTCTCCATAAGAACCTTGGACCTCGCTATCGCATCTCACCAACGATGCAGGCGATGGTGAAGGAGGGCGTGAAGACCTTCTATATCAAGAATGAGGATGGAACCTTTGGCGGTAACCCAGCAGCCGTTGCCTTGATCCATAAGGGAACAACTCCATCTACTGCAGAGCAGGTGCGCGAACGCGCACTGAAGGCTCTCGCGGAAGAGGCTCGGATGATGCTCGATGAGGGTGTCGTCTCAACCCCAGCTGAGATTGATCTCTGCATGTTGCTTGGTGCTGGATGGCCGATGCATCTTGGAGGAATCTTGCCATTCCTCGATCGTGAAGGAATTAGCGAGAGCGTTGCTGGTCAGCGTTTTCATGCTCCGGGAATTGCATCGGTTCTGAAGTAGAGCTCCACTCTACGATTTCACGTGCAATCTGCTGAGCTGTAATTCCAAGATCTTCTAAGATCTCACCACGCTTTGAGTGTTCAATAAACTCTAGTGGAACACCGATGCTATGGACCGGCACATCAAGGCGGGCATCACGGAACATCTCCGAAAGTGAAGATGCGATTCCGCCATGGCGGATTCCATCTTCAATGACGACCACGCTCTTATAGCGTTGTGCCATAGTCACAAGTGATTGTGGAAGTGGCTTGACCCAACGTGGATCAATGACAGTTACACCAACGCCTTCACGATAAGCCTGGGATGCAGCTTCCACGGCAAGAGGCGCCATCGCACCAATGCTGACGAGCAACACATCTGCGCTCTCACCGCGATAGAGAACATCGACTCCATCACGGCTTTCGAATGCGGGAATGTCGCTATGGACTGCGCCCTTTGGAAAACGGAGAAGAGTTGGTCGGTCGTTGATAGCAACTGCCTCATCCAGTGCTTGGCGAAGCCTTGCGCCATCACGAGGCGCTGCCACAGCAAGAGTTGGAACGATACCGGTAAGTGCGAGGTCCCAGATGCCGTGGTGTGAAGGTCCATCATCGCCAGTTACGCCGGCACGATCGAGGACAAAGGTGACGCCTGCGCCATGGAGTGCAACGTCAAGCAGTAGTTGATCGAAGGCGCGATTGAGGAAGGTTGAGTAGACAGCGACAACAGGATGAAGTCCGGCATATGCCATACCGGCAGCGCTAGTGACAGCATGTTGCTCAGCGATACCAACATCGATTGTTCGCTCCGGAAATGCCTTCTGGAACTTATCGAGACCAGTTGGGCCAAGCATCGCAGCTGTGATTGCAACGATATCTTCACGCCGCTTACCCAATTCAACTAATTGATCGGCGAATACGTCGGTCCATGAAGTCTTGCTTGCGCTGACTGGCGCACCAGTCTCAGGATCGACAATTCCAACAGCGTGGAACTTCTCTGCCTCATCTGCAACCGCAGGGCTGTATCCGCGCCCCTTCTCGGTAATAACGTGGACGAGTACTGGCTCGCCAAATTCTTTTGCCTGCTCAAGTGCGCGATCCATCGCTGCAATATCGTGGCCGTCGATTGGGCCGATATATTTCAAACCGAGGTCTTCAAACATGCCTTGTGGGGCGACAATATCTTTAATCCCCTTCTTCACTCCGTGAAGAGTTTCAAAGATTGGATTTCCAACGACCGGAGTCTTCTGAAGAACTTCCTTGCCCCAATCCAAGAAGCGCTCATATCCTTGAGTCATTCGGAGGGTGGAAAGATGTGAGGCAAGTCCGCCGATTGTTGGAGAGTAAGAGCGCTCATTATCGTTAACGACGATAACTAACTTTCTATTCTCAGCTGTCGCAATGTTATTGAGCGCCTCCCAAGACATTCCTCCAGTGAGCGCGCCGTCACCTACGACAACAACGACATGACGGTCGCTCTGACCAGTGAGCGCAAAACCTCGAGAGATGCCATCTCCCCATGAGAGGGCAGTTGAGGCATGTGAGTTTTCGATGACATCGTGCTCTGATTCGCGACGATTGGGATAGCCGGCGATACCACCACGTTGGCGAAGGGCATCGAATTGATCTGCACGACCGGTCACAATCTTATGAACATAGGACTGGTGACCTGTGTCGAAGAGAACTAGATCTTTTGGTGAATTGAAGGTGCGGTGGATGGAGAGAGTCAACTCAACAACGCCGAGGTTAGGCCCAAGGTGGCCACCTGTGCGGGAGACCTTCTCAACTAAGAAGGCGCGAATCTCAGCGCTCAGCTCTGCCAATTCGGCAGGGTTGAGCGATTTGAGGTCCTCGGGACCTTTTATGGATTCGAGCATGTAGGCAAGTCTAAAGGCTTGAGGTGGTTACCCGCGCAACGAACGGAGTACATATTGCATGATTCCGCCGTGGCGATAGTAATCCGCCTCACCCGGTGTATCGATGCGGACCTTTGCGCTAAAGCTCTTATCCCCCGCTGTGACCTTCACTTCCTTTGGAATTCCACCCTCATTGAGGCCGGTGATCCCTGTGATGGTGAAGCTCTCTTCGCCGGTGAGGCCAAGAGATTGTGCATTTTGGCCATCGACGAATTGCAATGGAAGAACGCCCATACCGATCAAGTTGGAGCGGTGAATACGCTCAAAGCTCTCGGCGATGACTGCCTTAACCCCAAGGAGAGCAGTTCCCTTAGCTGCCCAGTCACGAGAGGATCCTGAGCCATACTCCTTGCCTGCCAAGATAACGAGTGGGACGCCAGCTGCCTGGTATGCAACGGATGCATCGTAGATTGTTGTCTGCTCGCCTCCGCTAAGGAAGTTGCGTGTAAATCCACCTTCAACGCCATTGAGCAAGAGATTCTTCAAACGAATATTGGCAAAGGTTCCACGAATCATTACCTCGTGATTTCCGCGACGTGAACCGTATGAGTTGAAGTCCTTACGTTCGACACCATTTGCCTCAAGATACTTTCCAGCAGGTGAATCAGCTTTGATATTACCTGCAGGTGAGATGTGATCGGTTGTGACTGAATCACCCAAGATAGCAAGAACACGAGCGCCAGAAATGTCCTTCACCGGAGTTGGCTCAGCTGGCATTCCCTCAAAGTAAGGAGGTTTACGAACATATGTTGACTTCGCATCCCACTCAAATGTCTTACCTGTTGGAGTATCGAGTGACTTCCATCGGTGATCACCATCGAAGACACTTGCATAATCCTTCTTAAACATCTCTGATGATATAGAAGAATCAATCACATCCTGAATCTCCTGCGCAGATGGCCAGATATCCTTCAAGAGGACTGGATTTCCATCCTTATCGTTACCAAGTGAATCAGTTGCGAAGTCGTGATCCATTGTTCCGGCGATTGCATATGCAACAACGAGTGGTGGTGATGCGAGGTAGTTCATCTTCACATCAGGGCTAATACGACCTTCGAAGTTACGGTTACCGGAGAGAACTGCCGTCACGGCGAGATCGTTCTCGTTGATCGCTTTGCTAATCTCAACTGGGAGTGGCCCTGAGTTTCCAATACAGGTAACGCAACCATAGCCAACAAGGTTAAAGCCGAGCTTCTCCATATATGGAGTCAAACCTGAGCGGTCGTAGTAATCAGTTACTACCTTTGAACCTGGCGCAAGTGTGGTCTTCACCCATGGCTTCGAGGTAAGACCCTTTTCAACTGCCTTCTTAGCAAGCAGGGCAGCGCCAATCATCACAGATGGGTTAGAGGTGTTGGTGCAAGAGGTGATCGACGCGATTACAACGTCACCGTTCTTAACCGTAGTCTTATTCGCACCAACTGATACTGGGTATGCATCCTTACCGGTCTTTTCAGAGAAGTAGGTTGGCAGGATATCTTCGAACTTCTTCTTTGATTCAGAAATCGAGATGCGATCCTGTGGTCGCTTTGGACCTGCAATAGAAGAGACAACTGTTGAGAGATCGAGTTCAAGGTGCTCTGAATAACGTGGTGTTGCAGCGGGGTCGAACCACATTCCCTGCGCCTTTGCATATTGCTCAACGAGAGCTACCTGCTCTTCACTGCGACCGGTGAGGCGTAGGTAGCGAAGGGTCTCTTCGTCGATTGGGAAGATCGCACATGTTGAACCGTACTCAGGTGACATATTTCCGATTGTGGTGCGGTTTGCCATCGGAACTGCGGTCACACCTGGTCCATAGAACTCAACAAACTTTCCAACGACGCCATGCTTGCGAAGCATCTCTGTAATCACAAGGGCCATATCTGTAGCAGTTGTGCCGACCGGCAATTCACCCTTGAGCTTAAAGCCAACAACGCGAGGGATGAGCATTGACACTGGCTGACCTAGAAGCGCAGCCTCTGCTTCGATTCCACCAACTCCCCAGCCAAGGACACCAAGTCCATTGACCATAGTTGTGTGTGAATCGGTACCAACAACAGTATCTGGATATGCGCGAAGCACTCCATCAACGGTGCGAGTCATAACAACGCGGGCTAAGTATTCGATATTGACCTGGTGCACGATTCCTGTTCCAGGTGGAACAACTTTGAACTCATCGAAGGCGCCCTGACCCCAGCGAAGGAAGCGATAGCGCTCACGATTACGCTCATACTCAACATCGGTGTTCTGCTCGAACGAGGTGTTGGTTCCAAAGAAATCTGCAATGACAGAGTGGTCGATTACGAGCTCGGCAGGTGCAAGTGGGTTGACCTTTGAAGGATCTCCCCCGAGATCAACGATCGCCTCACGCATCGTTGCAAGGTCAACAACACACGGAACACCAGTGAAGTCCTGCATCACAACACGTGCTGGCGTAAATTGAATTTCAGTATCAGGCTCAACGGATGGATCCCACTGCGCTAAAGCCTTGATGTGATCTGCGGTGATATTTGCGCCATCTTCAGTGCGCAAAAGATTTTCAAGAAGGACCTTGAGTGAGAATGGAAGGCTCGCTGCTCCTTCGACCTTCGAGATATCGAAGATCTCGAACTCCTTACCTGCGACTGAGAGGTTCTTCTTCGTTCCGAGGGAGTTCTTACTCATGGCGATGCACCTATTCTAAAAAAGTATCTTGACGTCAAGATACCTTAACTGGGGTATAGAGCGCAATAGATTCGATGTGGTGAGTCATCGGGAAGAGATCGAATGCGCGAATATCCTCAAGCTGGTAGCCAGCATCCTTGAGATATGTCGTATCTCTCGCCAGCGCAGCGGGATCGCATGCAATATAGATAATCGCCCGGGCGTTGACGCGAGATATCTTCTCAATGACCTCACGCCCTGCCCCCACCCGTGGTGGATCAAGGACAATGAGATCTGCTCGTTTAATCGCCTTCAGTTCTCTAGCAACATCTCCGGTGTGAACAAATACATGGGAGTGCTCTTCAAAGTTTGAGCGAGCATCATCGGTAGCCGATCTACTTGCCTCAATAATGTCGACTCGTCCACCGGGTCCAATCTTTGAGAGCGCAGCTCCTGCAAAGAGCCCTACTCCCCCATACAAATCAAGAAGATGATCGCCAGCTTTAAGATCTGCAAAATCGAGGAAGGCATCGACGAGAACTTCCGGCGCGTTGATATTGCTCTGCCAGAAGGATGTGAAGCTCACTTGATAATCAAAATCTTCAACCTGATAGTGCAGCGTTGAATCACCTTCAATTACCTTTGCGGCAGGACGCGCTGATGTCCTTCCTTCCCGCATAGCCGAAATCGAAATGGTTCTATTTCCTTCGTTATCAAGGGCCACCTCAACTCGCTGATTGCTCTCAATTGCACTTAACGGCAAGGTTGGAAAATCAATCTCTGGAATCAAGATTGGGCAGGATGAGATAGGAACCACGTCATTACTCCTCGATCCCTTAAAGCCAATCTCTCCCTGATTATTGGTTGAGGCTGCGTATCGAGTGCGCCAGTGGAGCGGCTGGGAAACTTCCTCAACCTCGATATCAACTTCCATCTTGGCGATGCGGGCAAATTGTTCAGAGACCACATCGCTCTTGAGCTGGCGCTGGCGGGTGATATCGATATGTTGGAAATCGCATCCTCCGCAGACACCTGCATAACGACATGGCGTAGTAACGCGATCAGGGCTTGGCTCGATCACTGCAACCACAACCCCTCGGGCCAGTGATTTCTCAACCGAGGTGATCTCGACCTCGACAACCTCACCCGGAATAGCGTGGCGAACGAAGATAACGGCGCCCTCATAGCGTGCGATGAAATGGCCTCCATGGGCGACCTTTTCAATCTCCACTCGAAGAATTTCACCGATATGGAGCGCTTTTCTCGTTGTTTCGGTCATAGAGATAAGAGTAAAGGAGTAAGTTATACCCATGCACGTAGTCATCATGGGTTGCGGTCGCGTGGGTTCATTACTCGCTCTCGAGCTTGAGTCCAACGGCCACTCAGTCGCTGTTATCGACCAATCAAAGGAAGCTTTTCGCCGTCTCGGCCCTGACTTTAAGGGTCGGACTGTTACTGGCGTCGGTTTTGATCGCGACACCCTGCTTGAGGCAGGTATTGAAGGCGCCGGAGCATTTGCTGCGGTAAGTAATGGAGATAACTCCAACATCTTGGCAGCACGCGTTGCTCGTGAGAGCTACGGAGTTACCAATGTTGTTGCCCGCATCTATGACCCAGGTCGCGCCGAGATTTATCAGCGCCTTGGCATCCCAACTGTTGCGACCGTTATCTGGGCAACAGATCAGATTTTAAGAAGATTGACCCCTGAAGGTTCTCGCTCAGAGTGGCGTGATGCCAGTGGAACAGTTCAACTCACAGAGCTCCATCCTCACCTTGATTGGTTTGGAACTGCCATCGTAGATATTGAGAAGGCAGCTGATCTTCGTGTTGCATTCCTCACTCGCCTCGGCGAAGGCCTTATTCCAGATGAGAGCACAGTCCTTCAGGATGGCGATCTCATCCATGTCATGGTTCGAGATGAGAAGCTCGCTGAAGTTGAAGCAATTCTAGGAAAGTCACCGGAGGCGTAACGAGATGCGTATTGCAATTGCTGGCGCTGGAAATGTTGGGCGCGCTATCGCTCGAGAGCTTCTCGATAATGGTCATCGTGTTCTCCTTATTGACCGTGACCCGAAGGCTCTCAAACTCGAATCGGTCCCAGATGCTGAGTGGTTGATGGCAGATGCCTGTGAGATTGCATCCCTCGATAAGGCGAGCCTTAATGATTGTCAGGTTCTTGTTGCAGCAACCGGAGATGACAAGGTAAACCTCGTCGCATCTCTCCTTGGTAAGACTGAATATGGCGTGCCTCGCGTTGTTGCTCGCATCAACCACCCAAAGAATGAGTGGCTCTTCGATCACTCATGGGGTGTCGATGTTGCGGTATCAACGCCTCGCATCATCGCGGCACTCGTTGAAGAGGCGGTAAGTGTGGGAGATGTAGTTCGCCTCTTCTCATTCCGTAAGGGGCAGGCAAACCTTGTTGAACTCACCTTGCCGGATACATCATCGTGTATTGGTAAGACCGTTGAAGAGATCACCCTTCCAGAAGATGCATCCCTTGCCGCAATCGTTCGCGATGGACGGGTCCTCACACCAACTCCGACTGATGTATTTGTTGCAGGCGACGAACTTCTCTTTGTGGCATCAGCTGTCGCTGAAGGCCAGCTCAAAGAGTGCTTTATCGCATCAAATTAACCTCTTAACTACCCCTGATGGTGCTTGGTAATCGGCACACTTCTTAAGATCATCCAGGTTGCATATCCTGTTGCTATAAAGAGCGGATACCCCATGGCGAGGTTGACTGTGCCAAGGAAATTAACGTTGCCGCTTCGATAGATCGGATATTGAACAGCGATACGAAGAAAGAACATTCCAACCCAGAGCCAACCGGCGCGAATATATGCCGCCTTGCGCGCCGGATCATGGCGCCAGAGAAGGTTCTCACCAAGAATTGGTCCCAGCATCAATCCTAATATCGGCCAGCCAACGAGATTGGCGATGAGATAGACCGTGCCATATGCAAGATTGGTCAAGAGCTTCGGAAGATAGAGATCGCTCGGGTTTCCAGTTCGATTGGCAAACCAAGCGCAGATTAAAACTCCGATCAAACCACCAAAGGCATGCTGGACGGTTTCGCGCATCGCTAAACGAATGATCGTCAAAATCGCAGAGACTACGACCGCCGCTACGAGGGCATCTTGAAGATTATCGCGCACGTTAAAGATGACAAGGAAGAGAATTGAGGGAATGCCTGAATCAATCAGCCCTTTCTTGCCTCCAAATGCTGCGAGAACTTTCTCTTTATCTTCGTTCTGGCTCATGCTCTACCCGTCGATCCAAAGCCGCCATCGCCTCGACCAGAACCTGGAAGAGATTCCACCTCAATAAACTCTGCTCGTTCCACTTTTTGAAAGACGAGTTGAGCGATGCGATCTCCCCGCTTAAAGGAGACTGATTCTTTTGGATCATGATTAATCAAGATGCATTGGAGCTCACCACGATAGGCGGCATCAACTGTGCCAGGGGCGTTGACCATGGTGATGCCATGCTTGATCGCAAGACCTGAACGCGGGTGGACAAGTGCCACATAACCGTCAGGGAGTGCGATTGCGATTCCAGTTGGAATTAGTGCTCGCTCCCCCGGCGCCAAGGTGAAATCAATCCTTGAATAGATATCGGCTCCAGCGTCACCACCCTTTGCATATTGTGGCAGCGGAAGGTCAGGGTCGAGGCGAGTGATTAAGACCTGTAATTGGCTCATGGGTTGATATTAAATTCTGGATCGACAAAGGAGAGGAGTTCAGGGTTAGCCTTAATCGCTGCGATGTATTCAGCAGGAGCATTATCGAGGAAGTGGTTCATTGGAACGATAATAAAGAGTGAGGCAGCTCTGACCGCGAGAGTTCCATCTGCTGATCCAATGCGACCCTCTGCCTCTGAATAGACCTTCCGACCGTGCTGTCCAACAATGCGAGCGGAGATAAAGAGAGTTGTTCCAATTGGTACTGGTGCGAGGAAATCAGTCTCAAGGCGCGCAGTCACTGCAGGGGCTCGAAGGAGCCACATCAACTTTCCTAGCGCCTCATCAAATGCCAGTGAGAGGAGACCGCCGTGAGCAAGCCCTGGAGCTCCCTGATGATTTTCAGTAACAGTAAATTGTGCGGTGATTGTTAGCCCTTCACCCACCTTCGCCTTGAGGTGAAGACCTGTGGGATGGAGATCACCACAACCAAAACAGTGCTTAAAGTGTGATGGGAGTTCGGATCCAGTCGCAGGTGAGGCGGGATGGCGCTCTGGGATGATTGCTCCCGTCGGAGGCGTGGTGCTTGCTACTCGACTCATGAGATAAGGCTACTTGATGAGTTAGCCACTACCCTATAACCGTGAGCAGAACTGTCGTATTTAAAGAAGTGATTCGCCCCCCATTCTGGCTGGTGGCCTTCATCTACTTCATGCTTCTCTCACTGGTGATTGCAATCTGGGCGGCATTTAACAATAACGCTGCCATCAATGCCTTTGCTATCTCGCTCGCACTTCAGGCGACCATCATCCATAAGATGACATCCACAATTGAAATCAGTGATGGCGAGCTCCGTATAAAGAGAGCCCACATCCCGCTTCGCTATCTCGGTGAGGTTGAGGTGATTTCAAAGAAGAACTTTGGCATTGAGCGCACGCGAGGCGCTGACCCGGCCGCCTTCTTTGCAACAACTTTCTGGATATCGCAAGGATTGAAAGTTGAGGTCGAGGATGAACGCGACCCAACGCCTTATTGGTTGATTTCAAGTAGACGAGCAGAAGAGCTCGCTCGCGCTCTTAAGAGTTAGGCGCAATCCTTACAGACAGCCTTAGCGCCTTCGCCCTTTGCCAACTGAGTCATATGGTGGATGAGGAAGCAGCGTGAACAGGTAAATTCATCAACCTGCTTTGGAACAACGCGCACTGCTAACTGCTCACCTGAAAGATCAGCACCAGGAAGCTCTAGATTCTCAGCCGCCTCTGCCTCATCGACATCGATCTGACCGGATTGTGCATCAGCTCGCTTAGCCTTGAGTTCTTCGAGAGACTCCTCGTGTAATTCCTCATCGGTCTTACGGGGTGTGTCGTAATCTGTTGCCACTGATCTCACCTCTCCTTCATCGATACCGAGCGAGGAATTCCTCGCAACGTGCGAATAGTCGCGTATAAAGCTTTCAATTACCTGTTAGAACCATCGGCGTGTCGCGTTTATTCCCCAGATTTGATGGCACGCTCAATCGATTGGGCCAAAGCACCATCGACATACCCCTTGATATGGGTCCCCTCGGCTAGATGTTCCTCCAGCACGATCTCACCGGTCTCATGGATGGCATGGACGAGGTCACCTCGGCCATATGGGATGACCGAATCGATCTCGACGCTTGGATGAGGCAGAGATTTCTCAATCGCATGGACCAAGCCCTCGATACCAAAACCGCTCTTTGTGGAGAAGGCGTAACTATTCTTCTCTTTTCGAAGAAGCTCCATCACAACCTCTGGCGCAGCGATATCAACCTTATTGATTGCAATAATCTCAGGGATATCTCCCCCGCCGATTTCATCGATTACCTGTCTCACAGCGCGGATCTGCTCAAAGGGATCTGGATGAGAGCCATCAACAACATGGACTATGAGATCGGCGCCAGAGACTTCTTCCAAAGTTGATTTAAAAGCATCCACTAATTGATGGGGCAGATGGCGAACAAATCCCACCGTGTCAGAGAGGGTGTAGATGCGACCTTCTGCAGTTTGTGCCTTTCGAACAGTTGGATCGAGCGTTGCAAAGAGAGCATTCTCAACGAGCACCCCTGCACCAGTTAGGGCATTGAGAAGAGATGATTTTCCGGCGTTTGTGTAACCAGCAATAGCCACCGATGGAATGTTATTGCGACGTCGTTCCTGACGCTTTGTATCGCGAGCAACCTTCATCTCGCTAATCTCACGACGAAGTTTTGCCATCTTGTCACGAATTCTGCGGCGGTCGGTCTCAATCTTGGTCTCACCAGGACCGCGTCCACCAATACCTGCACCACCTGCTGCGCGGCCACCAACCTGACGCGAGAGTGAATCACCCCAACCGCGAAGACGTGGGAGGAGATAGGCGATCTGCGCTAATTCAACCTGCGCCTTACCCTCTCGACTCTTGGCGTGCTGGGCAAAGATATCCAAGATAAGTGCGGTGCGATCTATAACCTTTACCTTTAATTTATCTTCTAAAGTGCGAAGTTGTGAAGGAGAGAGTTCACCATCACAGATAACTGTGTCAGCACCAGATGCTCGAACTATTGCTCGCAGATCTTCCAACTTACCGGCACCAATATAGGTAGATGGATCTGGCTTATCGCGGCGCTGAATCAAACCTTCGAGGACTTCAGAGCCGGCCGTCTCAGCCAAAGCTTTCAACTCAGCCAGTGAATTATCGGCCATCTCGGCGGTGCCTTCAGTCCAAACCCCCACAAGAACAACTCGCTCTAATTGGAGCTGGCGATATTCAGCCTCAGAGATATCTTCAAGCTCAGTAGAGAAACTCTTTACGCGGCGAAGTGCATGGCGATCTGCAAGATCTTGTTGGGTAGCAACCTCATCGACCTCATCTGCATCAAAGTCAGCCGCAGCCCGTGCGCTCTCCCGAAGGAGATCTTCAAATAACTTATCGTAGGAATCTTCCGATTTACTCATTGAAGATAGCTACTCACATCGTAATCCTTGATCAATTCTGCTGGACCAGTAAGCGTGGCATTTGAGTGGCCATCTATATCAACAATGAGACGGCCCCCGGGAGGATAGATCACCCAACGCGACGGAAGTTGTTGCCCGCTCTCCATTGTTGCTGCAAGCGCCACTGCACATGTGCCAGTTCCACAAGATTGAGTCTCACCACTACCTCGCTCATGCACGCGCATCTTTGCCTCATTTGCCGCTGTGATCTCCACGAATTCAACATTGACTCCTTCAGGGTAAGAGCCTGCAGGGGTAACAGTTGGAGCAGTCTCTAGAGAGCCAAGGGATGAGAGGTCATCGGTAAATACCACTGCGTGTGGATTTCCCACATTGATGTTAAAGCCTGAGTATGTGACGCCATTAACCGATGCGCTCACCTGCTCCATCTCGTCATAGACCTTGCCCATGTTGACCGAGATGTCATCATCTGCCGGTACTCGAAGATGTTTAATCCCTGCCCGAGTATCAATTGCGAAGATGCCTTCTCGTTGATGGCCTTTGGCAACAAGGTACCTAGCCATCACCCGAATTCCATTACCGCACATCTCAGCGATTGAACCATCGGCATTGCGGTAATCCATAAACCATTTGCCGTCATTCTTGATAATGCGGATCATTCCATCTGCACCAATACCAGTGCTTCGATTGCACATAGCAG
>JBEEOC010000097.1:0-24545 GCA_041191845.1 Actinomycetota bacterium
CGTGTCATTGTCACGGCTATTTCATTAGAAATACCCTCGTTGCGCTCCCATGTTCCTTCACTAAATGCGCGAATGGTCGTAGCTTTGCCAATCAACAGTGGCTTAACAAACTTTCCGTTGATATCTGTGGTGGCAGTTGTGAGTAATCTCCAATTGCTCTCACCTGCTGACTTACCTTCGATGCGGACGCTCACATTAGGAAGCGGTGACTTATCCTTAATCGTAAAGGTTCCTGAAACTGTAATCGGATCTCCGTACTCAATCGCGGATTTATCGAGCGTGATTGCGGCACTCACTTGATCTGGAGCAATTGCCCGCGCAACATTTCGAATTCCTTCAACTGCTAAGGGCTCTTCCATCCCAATAGTCCAGGCTGCAAGACCGCCAAGTCGATATTTATTGACGAGGTTTGCGCGAAGTTCATAGCTCTTTGCATCTTGATACCAAGCGGTGCGAGATGCGGTGCAGGAAGTTGCTAAACCACCTGCAGTCGTACCGTTGTATACCTTTTGATAGGAGAATGTAGATTCACCAAATTTCTCGTCATAGGTTGGTGTCACACCATAAGAGGCCGCCAAAGCCTGAGCATTTCTCATCACAAAGGTTGCAGCCTTCGCCCCTGGTCGTATCACGGAGGCAACGTTTGCTGGACAGACTCCCGATACCGCGGTAACCCAATCTCGCCCATATCCCGCTATTCCTACATAAACCTTTGATGCAGGCATCACCGAGACTGCATACTGAACTGTTCTCTCTGCCCACGAGATTGGACCGATAGGCCCTACCTTTGCAACAGAGTAGTCATAGGTCATTATTCGAAGTCGATCAATATATGGAGCAATATCTGCCCAGGCATAAACGTAATAGCCACGCTGCTTTCCTTTTGGATCGAGCACGTAAGGAGTGGAAACGGAGAGAAGTTTCTTCTGTGCATGAAGAGAAGCGCTCAATTCCTTCACCAATGCGGTCCAGAGCGGTGCGGTCTTTGGCCAGGTTTTATTGCTATCTACAAAGGCAAAACCTTCAAAATCAAGATCTACGCCATCAAAGTTATTGACCATCACCATATCCGTGATTGCTTTAACGATCTGAGCGCGAGCTGCAGGCTTAGCTAGTAATCCAGCCAATACATCCTTCTCAGTTCCATCTGTAATGGTTGGAATGAGAGTAAATCCAGCTGCTCGAAGTGCTGAAACTGTTTGAGCCATCGGAACGCTTGGATTGGCAGGAGAGTAGAGATCGGTGACAACAGTACTCTGAGTTTTTCCGTTGAACTTCAAGGTGTACCAAAATGGCATTACCTCACGAATGAGATCTGCATTATTGATTGCAGCAGGTAGTGAGGTCTTGATTGAGTAATACGGAATCCATCCAGAGAGAATCTTTCGTGGTGGATTATCTGCTGAAGCCGAAAAGTTAAAGGTTGGAAGTGGCGCAGTAAGTGTCATGACCATGGTGAGGCCAAGAAGAAGCGAGGGGCGTCGAGGAAGTTTCATCGATTTCAACTCTATTAATTACTCATTATCTTCGGGGCCAGGTCGCAGTCCCTCGAAGATCTCTTTACACATTGGGCAGACTGGATACTTGGAAGGGTCTCGAGATGGGACCCACTTCTTTCCGCAGAGAGCGCGGACAGCTTTTCCGGTCACCGCAGACTCGACGATCTTCTCTTTCTTGATGTAGTGGGCGAAGCGGTCATGGCCGCCATCATCTTCCTTAAAATCTGGGGGAGTTTCAGTGCGCGTTAAGGTATCGGTATCAGTGCTGATACCAATTCCTTTATCTTCACGCGTGAATAAACCCATGGCGCAAGGATAGTCTGGCCGGCCCTAATAACTCTTTCTCTGGCCTGTGAAGGTTCTAGGAATTTAATTGGGCTCTTTCATATGGCGATTGACAGGTAGAATTCTGTAATGAAGGATTTACTCAAGACTGAGCATCTCTCGCGTGAAGATGTCGAACTTCTCATATCGACAGCCAGCGACTTTGCTTCGCAGCCACTACGCGCAAATACAGCTCTCGCTAATAAATCTGTGGCGATTTATATGACTAAGCCTTCCACTCGTACCCGCCTCGCTTCAGAGACAGCCGTTGCCCATCTTGGCGGAACTCCGATCTTCCTTCGTGGCGATGAACTCCAACTTGGTCGGGGTGAGACGATTGCCGATACAGCAAGAATTATCAGTGGATTCTGTGATGCGATGATTATTCGAACATTTGCCCAGAGCGATGTTGATGAACTTGGTGCAAATGCAACTATTCCAATCATCAATGGATTAACTGATGTAGATCACCCAACACAGCTTTTAGCTGATTGGGTAACAATACGAGAGAACTTCGGTGCGGATATCGCCGGTCGTAAATTTGTCTATCTTGGAGATGGCAACAATATGACCCACGCCTGGTTGATAATGGGAGCAATCATGGGCGCTCACGTTGTTGCCGCCACGCCAGCAGGAAAGTTTGCACCTGATTCTTCAATCGTTGCGAAGGCAGTAGAGATAGCCGCAAAGTCAGGTGGCACAGTTGAGGTCACTCATGATCCAGAAGCTGCTGCAAAAGATGCCAGTGTCCTCTACACAGATGTGTGGATGTCTATGGGCGATCCTGAAGAAGAACGCGCTGAGAAGTTTGCTGTTCTCTCGCCTTTTGCAATCGACGACCGTCTTATGTCATTAACTGCTAAGGATTCAATTTTTATGCATTGCTTGCCAGCTCATCGCGGGGAGGAAGTTGCGGCATCAGTTATTGATGGACCGCAATCAGTTATTTGGCGCGAGGCCTATCACCGCCGCACAACCATCCAAGCACTTCTCTACCACTTAACTCGTGGTGAGATAAAGGGCGCTCAGTAGGAAGTAAAGGCAGAGCGCTCTTACTTAGCCTTCTTGAAGTTCAGTAGGTGCTCCATGAACATCGAGAACATCTTGCGCCTTAACATCTCCACCGAGCTTATCTGTGCGATTAACCGGGCGCTTGGCATCCTCTTTATAGATAGCAGGGATAGATCCCAAGAGGCCTTTCTGGAAATCTTCAAAAGCCTGTAGGACTTCGCGCTTTGTATTCATAACAAATGGCCCCATCCATGCCACAGGCTCTTTGATCGGCTGACCACCGAGGATAAAGAGCTCTAGATTTGGAGAGCGTGACTCTTGTTGTTGAGCTGCGCGCACCACAATCGCATCGCCATCACCAAAGACGGTGAGCTGTCCCATTGATACCGGACGCAATTCAGCTCCGACAAAGCCATGTCCGGACATTGTGTAAACGAGCGCGTTGTAATCCTTACGCCATGGAAGACGTAGTTCCGCTCCAGGTGCGACAGTTGCATGAAGAAGCGTAATTGGAGTCTGAGTATTTCCTGGACCAAAATGTCCATCTACTTCACCTGCAATAACTCGCAATAGAGCTCCACCATCAGGAGTTGAGAGAAGTGCAACATCATTTGCACGAACATCTTGATATGCAGGCGGTGACCACTTCTTCGCTGCTGGAAGGTTTACCCACAATTGGAATCCATGGAAAAGTCCACCAGACATTACAAGAGACTCGGGTGGAGTTTCGATATGAAGGATTCCACCTCCAGCTGTCATCCACTGTGTATCGCCATTGGTGATTGTTCCACCACCGCCATTTGAATCCTGGTGGTCAAAGATCCCATCGATGATGTAAGTAACTGTTTCAAATCCACGGTGTGGGTGCCAAGGAGTTCCTTTTGGCTCACCAGGTGCATACTCGACCTCACCCATCTGATCGAGATGGATAAATGGATCGAGCTCTTGGAGGTCAACGCCAGCAAATGCACGACGAACAGGGAAGCCTTCGCCTTCATAACCTTGCGGCGCAGTGGTGATGCTCTTAATTGAGCGCGCTCGAAGATTTGCTCCAGCGCTGATGCGAGGAAGGACGGTGATATCGCTAACTGTTACTGCAGGCATGACTTGCTCCTTTGACTACCCCAAGAATAGTTGAACTTTCAACTACCTACAACTCGAAAATTGGGCGGTTTATTCCTCGAGCGAGCGGGTTTAGAATGCCTATGTGAACAAGCATGCGCCATCTATTCCGAAGGTGATTCTCTATTACATCTTCACGCCTCTCTCCGATCCTGAAGCGGTAAAGCTCTGGCAGAAGCAGCTCTGTGAAAGCCTTGGCCTCAAAGGACGCATCATCATCTCCAAGCACGGTATCAACGGCACAGTCGGCGGGGATATGGCGGCGGTGAAGAAGTACGTGAAGATGACTCGCCAATATCCAGGTTTTAAGAAAATTGTCTTTAAGTGGTCCGATGGAACTGGTTCAGACTTTCCACGACTACAGGTTCGCGTCCGCAAAGAGCTCGTTGGTTTCGGAAACCCAGATGCGATCAAGGTTGATGAGACTGGCGTAGTAAATGGCGGAAAGCACCTTCGCCCGGCACAGGTAGATGCCTTGGTAAAAGAACGCGGCGATGATGTCATCTTCTTTGATGGACGAAATGCCTATGAGGCCAAGATCGGTAAGTTTAAGAATGCAGTCGTTCCTGATGTTCAAACATCACATGACTTCATTGCCGAAATCAAAAGTGGTAAGTATGACGATATTAAGGATAAGCCAATCGTGACATATTGCACCGGCGGTATTCGTTGCGAAATTCTCTCCGCAATCATGGTCGACAATGGATTTAAAGAGGTCTATCAAATAGATGGCGGAATCGTTAAATATGGTGAGAAGTTTGGCGATGATTCACTCTGGGAAGGCTCTCTCTATATTTTTGACGACCGTATGATTCACGACTTCTACGATAAGGCAAAGGTCATCGGCGAGTGCGTTAAATGCAATGCGCCTACGAAGCAGTTCCGTAACTGCAACTCTGAGAGCTGCCATCAACTCATTCTCCTCTGCGACACATGTGCTGACCTGCCAAGTAATCTCACCTGCAATCACACAGTCAATCGCAAGCGCCGCGACCGCGAATTTGTCGGCTAGGCCGCTACGTCAGTGATTAATTGGCCTGTTGCTCAGCCAACACTTTCAGCAGGGAGCCATCAATCCGCAATATCACTCAGGCCGTTGCGTGAAGAAGATATCGATTCGATTACTCAAGCCTGCCAAGACCCAACAATCTCAGCCTTCACCAGGGTTCCCTATCCCTATGATCGAGAGCTTGCTGAACAGTTTGTGAGAGGCAGCGACCTCAGCTATCGCAACCATCAAGGTGTTGTCTTTGCAATTGAGGTAGAAGGTAAATTTGCTGGAACTATTGGACTCCACGGAATTAATCTCAGTGATCATTGCGCTGAGGTGGGTTACTGGATTGAGAAATCATTTCGAGGCAAAGGGCTCTGCACGCAAGCTCTCCGCTCAATACTCTCATTTGCCCTCGATGTGATGGCATTTCGCCGGATTGAAGGCATGGCAGATTTCAATAATGAAGCCTCCCAGAAGGTAATGGAGAAAGCTGGCATGACCAGAGATGCCCTGCTTCGTAATCGCGTCACCAAACCAAGTGGCGAGCAAATTGATATGGTCCTCTTCTCGGCTATAAAAAATCAGGGAGTATAAATGGAATCGCTTGCAGCGCTGATTGTTGTGATGTTCTCACTATTGATGCTCTCAGGCCCTATCAACATTGGTCTCTCTAGTTTGAGAATTCAGTTCTTCTGTAAGAAATATAGAGGGCTCACTGCTCTGCGCCGGATCATGATGCTAGCCATTGGAATCATTGGCATATTCATTGCAATCAATTTTATGTATGAGACAACTCCACTTGGTCCCAAGCTATTCTCGATTATTGCGATTGCAGGCAATATCTATGCACTCAAGCGAGAGATTAAATTTAGTAAGAGCGCATAAAAAAAGCCGCCCTCATTGCTAAAGGCGGCTTTTGTGGAGGTGCCGGGAATCGAACCCGGGTCCTTCAGAGCTCAAACAGGGCTTCTACGTGTGTAGTGTTATTTGCGTTTTCTCAGTCCTGAATCTCTCAAACACAAGTATTCAACGAACTCAGTTACGAAACTGTTCTCTCCACGCGTTCGCAACGCCGCGCAGATGAAGAGCTCTCTAACGACGCCAGATTCCAGAGCGAGAGCGCCCCTGGGCTGACGGATTTGCGACTAGCTTATGCAGCTAGTGCGAAATCACTGCGACTGTTGTCTGCAGTTATGTGTGCACGGATTTCATGGTTTACGAGATCATTCCGGCTTCCTCGACACGCTTCCCCTGTCTCAACAGCTAAAGTCGAGACCGTTCACCCCCTATTGAGTTTTCAACCTTCTATTTGCCTTCTAAGTGTATTGAACGCACTGGGGTGCTGGGAAATTCCCTTGAGTACTGAGCGTAGCTACTTGAGAAAATCTCGCTTCAAAATCGCATAGAGCCACATCGAGCACCACTCGCCCTTAAAGAATTCAGAGTCGAGATACTCAGCCTCTCGTCTCATCCCTAACTTTTCAGCCATCGCCGCTGATTCAGGATTGCGTGTGTCGATATCGGCAACGATGCGATGGAGCGGGAAATTCCTAAATGCATAATCCATAAGTGCATAGGTTGCTTCAAATGCATACCCTTTACGTTGGAAATCCTGATGGGTAACCCAGCCAATATCTGAGAGTTGATCATTAGTTGAGCGCAGAGACATATTTGATTGGCCAATTACCTTGCCTGAATATGGTCCATCTTTGATCTCCCAAGCCAACACAAAGAAATCTCCTTCGTGCTCTAAACCATCTCGCCCCGTATTGATGGTTTTGTTAAGGGCTTCTATCACCTGATCTCGAGTTCGCTCAGGCCATGGGATATATCGAACTATCTCTGGGTGTGATTGATATTCCAGAAGATCATCAACATCATCAAAACGAAGTGAGCGAAGAATTAACCTGGGAGTCTCAATCAAGAGATTTTCTACCAATCATCTCTTCCGCTGCGATTCTTGCCACTGACGCGATAAGAAATCTCTCGCTCTATCTCTCTTGTTGCCTGCTGCTCAAGGAGTGAATCGCGCTTATCGTGGGCTTTCTTTCCCTTCGCAACTGCAATCTCAACCTTTGCTCGGCCATCCTTAAAATAGAGTTGGAGTGGAACCAATGTGACTCCAGAATCTTTTGTCTTCGCGGCAATCTTTCTAATCTCTTCTCGGTGCACGAGAAGTTTTCGCTTTCGTCGAGGGGTGTGATTAGTCCATGTTCCTTCTGTGTATTCAGGAATATGAACGCCATGCATCCAGAGCTCGCCATTTTCAACCATGACAAAACCGTCGATAAGAGAGGCACGACCTGCTCGAAGGGATTTAACTTCAGTTCCCATTAAAACGATTCCGCACTCATATGTATCAAGGATGGAGTAATCGTGACGCGCCTTTTTATTCTGCGCGATCAGCTTTTGACCTACTTCCTTGACCATGCACAGAAGTCTAGTCCTTGCGGGGATTAACTCCCCTCACGAATCAAACCTTGAGGTAACGGCGGAGCGTGATGAGCGAGGCGAGAATCGAAACGAGCAGTCCCACTCCAAGAAGGATTGCCGATGAGATCCATACCTGATCCCATGCGAAGAACTTGGTGAATGTAAGTAGTGGAGCGACCTTTGTATCAACTACATATTTAAGTCCACTGAGAAGTCCTGTCGCAAAAACCCATCCGAGAACAGCTGAGAAGACGCCCTCAAGAAGGAATGGGAGTTGAATTGACCAAGAGCTTGCACCAACCAGCTTCATCACACCGGTCTCGCGGCGGCGGTTAAAGGCTGCAATTCGAAGAGTATTTGAGATGAGAAGAGCAGCGGTTAAGACAGAAAAGAGCCCCACCAAGAGCGCTCCATTGCGGAGAACATCAAGGAGTCGGAAGAACTTTTCCAGGATCGTTCTCTGGTCTTGAACAATGTCAACACCAGGTCTTCCTGAGAATGCGCTCACTACGACATCAAACTGGGTTGGATCCTTGAGCTTGACTCGGAAAGACTCTGGCAGCTGATCCGCTGTTACGTTTTGAGCAATTGCAGAGTTCTTAAAACGCTCTTTAAAGCGAGCGAAGGCTTCCGTCTGCGATTCATAGAAGACGCTTTGAACAACAGGTAGAGCCTCAAGGTCTATCTTAATTGAAGCGCGTTGCTCTGGCGTTACAACACCATTGGCACACGTTGGGGATTCTGAGAGCGTGCCACAGAGAAATACTGAAACTTCAATCTTGTCATACCAGTAATCCTTCATGGCATTAACTTGAGCATTTGAGAGTAGTCCAATGCCAAGAAGTGAGAGAGAGATTGCAACTGTCACTACGACGGCAAATGTCATCGTGAGGTTTCTGCGAAGTCCGATACGAACTTCCTTAAAGAGGAATCCTGCGCGCATTGTCTTCTCCCCTAACCCTTAACCTGTATATCCATAAACACCACGAACCTGATCGCGAATTACGTGACCGCTATCTAGTTCAATCACGCGCTTACGCATCTGATCAACAATTCCAGAATCGTGTGTTGCCATCAATACCGTCGTTCCTTCACGGTTGATGCGATCCAAAAGCTTCATAATTCCGACAGAGAGCTCTGGGTCAAGATTTCCAGTTGGCTCATCGGCGATGATAATTGGTGGTTTAGTCACATAGGCTCGAGCAATAGCAACACGTTGCTGCTCACCACCTGAAATCTCTGATGGGAGGCGATCGCCTTTATCTTCCAGGCCGACCAATTCAAGCATTTCGGGAACTTCACGATTAATTTCTTTCTGCGAATATCCCAAAACATGAAGTGAGAATGCGATGTTCTCAGAGATTGTCTTATTTGGAAGAAGTCTAAAGTCCTGGAAAACAGTTCCTACCTGGCGACGAAGCTCTGGAACTTTATGGTTAGCAAGCTTTCCAAGATCCTTGCCTGCGACGTGAATAATTCCCGACGTTGGTCGTTCTTCACGGAGGATGAGCCGCAGGAAGGTGGACTTTCCTGAGCCTGACTTACCAACAAGGAAGACAAACTCGCCTTTGGTAATTTCGAGGTTGACGCCATCAAGAGCTGGTCGCTCCTGGCCGGCATATACCTTCGTCACATTCTCAAAGCGAATCACAGTAAATCTCCCTCGGGGAATCCATCTTGAACTGTGCCGAGTTTAGGGTACCCATGGCGAATATGAGCGTATGTGAGCGCAAGTTAGGCTCAGGAAATCGTGTGAATTTGGCGTGTTTACGCAGATTGTGAAGAGCGTCTCCAGCGAATACCAGCCTCGATAAAGTCATCTATTTCTCCATCGAGGACAGCAGAAGTATTTCCAGTTTCGTGATTATTACGAAGATCTTTCACCATTTGATATGGAGCCAGCACATATGAGCGCATTTGATTTCCCCATGAGCCGCTGTTATCACCCTTGAGAGCATTGATCTTTGCTTGCTCTTCTTGGCGACGTCGCTCAAGTAACTTGGACTGAAGGACCGCCATTGCTGTCGCTTTATTCTGAATTTGTGAACGTTCATTTTGGCAGGAGACAACAATTCCGGTTGGAATGTGAGTCAATCTCACCGCGGAATCAGTGGTGTTAACGCCCTGTCCTCCAGGGCCTGATGAACGATAAACATCGACACGAATCTCTTTTTCATCGATTTCAATGTGATCGCTCTGCTCAACAACGGGAACAACTTCCACCCCGGCAAAGGAAGTATGCCGTCTAGATTGAGAATCAAAAGGAGAGATTCGCACTAAGCGATGAGTTCCTTGTTCAACAGAGAGCGTGCCGTAGGCATATGGGGCGCTCACTCGGAAAGTTGCTGACTTAATTCCAGCCTCTTCAGCATATGAAGTTTCGAGGACATCCGTTTTAAATTCATGTCTCTCGCAATATCTTAAGTACATCCTAAAGAGCATCTGCGCCCAATCAGCGGCTTCAACGCCTCCAGCCTCTGAGCGAATTGTTATCAATGCATCTCGGTTGTCGTATTCACCAGAGAGCAAAGTAGTGACTTCAAGTTCGCTAATAGCTTTTTTTGTTAAATCTAATTCATGCTCTGCATCAGAAAGAGCGGAACCCTCTGATTCTTCAGCGGCAAGCTCAAAAAGTATCGGAAGATCCTCAACTCGTGATCGTAAACCTTTCAACTTTGAAATTGTTGCTTGCGTTCTTGATAGCTTGCTGGTTACAGACTGCGCCGCCTCTGGATCATCCCAAAGATTTGGCACGCCCGCCGCCTCTTCAAGTTCAGTTGCCTCCCTCTCCAGTTTGGGCAAATCGAGTACTTGTTCAATAGATTTAAGGGTCGCGCTTATCTCAGAGATTTCGAGAGCATATTCGCGTGCCATGGGTGAAGAATAGCGAGATAACTAGCCAATATCTAAACCGTAGTAGTTGTTGGTCTCTGCCCTTACTCCAATGGCACCTGCATAAGTTCTAATTGAGACTTCTTGAAGGTCTATAAACGGAACCCTCAAAGGAATTTTCACGATGGCTGAAGTTTCAAGATAAATCTGAAAGCCGTCACACGCAAAATAATCAACATCTAGATTTCTCATATCCTTCCTCGCGGAGGCATCCAAACGTCCTTGCCAATTTCTCATCACCTCTATGGCATCTTCTCGTCCCTGGTTGCAATCAATTGGAATCCCTGGATCATCCTGACCACCTCCAAGCCCATTGATGAGAAGCCTATTTGCATTGAATTCTCCCGAGTAATAGGCCTCGGGATTCAAGTTCTTCATCCCTCTCTGAACCGCTGCTTCTGTAGCAAGGGAGAGAGAGCGTTTTGCTATATAGACAGAAGAAATGTTTGTGATGATGATGGAGGTACTTAGGAGAATCAGAAACAAGGTAATAATCAACGGCGAAATAGAGCCTTCTTCTTGCGAAATCCGGTTTCTGATGGCTCGCATCTTCATGCCCATGGTGATACATACTCAATAACTTGAATAGAGGTGTTAGTTCTCCTCGAATGTATTTCTAGAACAATCTCGTTATCTGGTGAGATACAAGGAGATTCTCTGCAAATGTATTTATATGTGAGATCACCGCTTTTGACCTCATCATTAAATCCCAATATTCCTGCGCCCTTTAAGAAGATTTCATTCGCGACTCTGTCAGCAATCTCATCATTCTCACTAGTAACGAATCCCCGAGCCATCTCACGAGCTAAAGTTCTGAAAGAAGATTGAACATCACTTGCCTCCGAGTACTGATTCAAGTAGAGAAAGAGTGGAAGGAAGAGTGGGAGTGCAAGCACGATGAATTCCACTATGGCGCTGCCATCATCCTTGCCAAGAGCGTCTCGGATAATTTTCTTCATCTCATTTCTCCATAACCGAAAAACCTTTAACCCCAACAACCGAGACGCCAAGAATTTTCCCCAAGAGACTTGGTAGCAGTAGTTGAAGTGGTCTCTCCTCATTGGTTACAAGGAGAGCAACCTGTTTGGTATCGCCGGCGGATTCAATAGGAACGATTCGATCAGTAGAGAGGTACTGACCACTTATCGCCCGTGTAGATGCCTCGGATTGCGCCTTGATACTTATTGAGTTTCTAGTGTGGACTGTAAGGGTTAACTGAAGCCCAATAAGCGCCAAGGTCAGGAGAGGCAACAGAACCATTGCACTTTCGGCACTTCCCGAATCGCTCCTAAGATTTTTCCTGAGGGAATTAAACACGCATCACCTAATTCCGTTCATAGCGTCGAGTGAATTCTTAAGAATCGCTGTTAGGCGAGGAGCGGCAATAGTCCAGATAGCGGTCACTAAGCCAGTTGTCATCAGAACTACCAGCACCCATCCTGGGACATCTCCCCGTTGATCAGTCACTGCCTGAAAGAGGCGAGATTTCTTAAGGTCGCTGAGCTTGTGTGAAATTCGAATTGATACCTTAACTACTCGCTCCTGTAAAGCACTTACCAGAGAGTCAATAGCGTCATTTACTGTATTCATATTTCTCCTTTTTTCGTTGATGGGATTGCCTTCTCTTAAAAGCTGTATAAATTGAGATTTGTAAGTGAGGGGTAGAGCGCAAAGAGAATTGATATGGGAAGAATCAAGAAAATGACAGGGATCATCATCAAAATATCTGATTTTCCTGCTTTAGCTAAAAGAAGATTCTTTTCTTTATTTCTTGCCTCTTGTGCGCTGTGATTCAAAGTGTCAAATAAAGATGTTCCTCTCGATAGTGAAATGACTAGAGAATCAACAAATCTTCTAATCTGATCTGAATCGATCCTCCGGCTAAACTCATCAAGAACGGATGCGAATGAACGCCCCTCTTCAACCTTGCCCACGACAAATCTAAGCTCTTGCGCAAGTTGCCCATTAGCGCGAAGTGAAATTTTTCGAATGGCAGATACAGGAGACTCTCCTGCACCCACGGCAAGGGTAAGCATCTCTACAATGGCAGGAAACTCTTGCTCTATCTGATTTGATCTCGCTTCATATCGTTTAGTTAGCCTTCTTTCAGTTGCAATCGGAACCAGGATCACTGCGAAAATCACTAGAATCAAATATCTCAAGGCCGACACAAGATTAAGGCTAAAAAGTAACGTCAGAATGACAATGCCAGACGCAATAAGAAAGAGCTGATAAATCCTAAAGTTTTCAAAGTCAGAATCCTCACTCCTGCCGATTTTTGACAGCTTTGCCTCTAAGGCTTCTCTCTTTCCCAGAGAAAGGCTTTTTCTAAAGGCGATGAGAAAGATTTGCTTCTCATAATCTGCCGTGAATAACGCAGCTAGTGCCAAGAAGAGTGGGATTGAAAATTCGGGAGTCATGTGCGAACCCCAAAGTCTCTCTTAGCCTCTGGTATTTCGCCCAAGCGGTTCATCCACCAATAAGCGATTGCAGTCATAATTGCCCCAAAGAGCAACACCACTGTTCCGCCCGTAGTTCTAAACGCCTCTCCAGTGGCAGGTTGAGTTGAAATGAGAATAAGAAGTAGCCAAGGAGCGGCCGCAGATAAATGTGCCGAATTGCGAATCCACCCTTGCTTAGTAGATATCTCTCGCCTGATGGATAGATCCTGTCGACAGAAGTCGCCCAGTTGGCGCAGCATCATGAGCAACTCACCGCCCCCGAGGTTTCGAGCAAAGAGCAAAGCTTCAAAGAGCTGGTCCGCTGATCTAATATTGAATTCATTTTGTAGTTGAGAGAGCGCTGCCTCGAAGCTTTTTCCCTCCCTAAGAGCGTCCTCGAAATTTTGAAAATAAGGTCGGCATATCAGTGGTCCGCGTCTTCCAAGGCTTGTGAGAGATTCGTTTAGAGATTGACCCGATTGAATTCCTGAAATTACATGATCAATGATTTCCGGCATTTGGCTTGAGAGTGTCCAAGATTTCCTTTGTTTTGAACTCTTTAAAGCGATTAGATAGATCAAAGTACCTATCAAGCTCACCGTAAAACTAATCTGCAGGGTCTTAGTCACTGCCTGAAAGAACAAAAATGCAATCAGAAAGCCGAGCAAAATTCGAAGCTTCTTTAGATTAGGTCCCGATACCTCCTTCATTCGTCACCAACCGCAACAAGCCCAAGGGTAGATTTGTAGTGTGGAAGTGATATGCCTTCGACATATCCACTTGTATTCCACTCCCATAATGTCTCTACCTCGATTTTGTTATCGTGCGTCCGACCAGTTACCGAAACGACTTCCACTACACGCCTTGAACCATTGATATCCATGGCAATTTGAATAACCAGGTCTATAGCCGAGGCAACAGTTGGGATGATGAATGAATGTGAAATATTCGCCCCTGCTAGCAATGGGAGAGTTTGTATCTTGATAATTGCATCTCGTGCTGAATTCGCATGAATCGTTCCCATTCCAGGTAGACCTGAGTTAAGCGCGATAAGAAGATCCAAGGCTTCTGCCTCTCTAACCTCTCCAATAATTATTCGGTTTGGGCGCATTCTTAGCGCTTCCTTTACCAAACGCCTAAGAGTTATCTCTCCTTCGCCTTCTAAGTTCGCATTTCGGGTTTGCATTTGAATGACATCAGGAAGTCTGGGATTTAACTCAAATACTTCCTCGATTGTGATGACCCGGTGGGAGAAAGGAATTTCGCTAGTCAATGCGTTGAGCAAGGTGGTCTTTCCAGCTTGAGTTCCGCCACTTATCAATACGTTTCTTCCAGCTCTCAACGCTGCAGCCAAAAACTCTGCGATATCGCTTGTTAGTAGACCAAGTTCCGAAAGATCTGTTAAAGAAAGATTCTGGGCGATGTGTTTGCGAATGTTTACAGCCCAGTTCTTTGGTGTTATCTCCGGGATGGCAACATGCAATCTGCTGCCATCTGGAAGGCGCGCATCCACAAATGGGTGTGATAAATCTAGCCTTCGCCCGGACCACATGAGAGTCCGTTCAACTAGCTCTCGCACCTCTGATGCAGTGAGAAGTAAGTTCGTTAACTCACTCTTTCCATTTCTCGCAATGAATATTCGCTCTGGCGAATTAATCCAAATCTCTTCAATGGTTTCATCGCAAATGAAGGGAAAAATGGGACCAAATACAACAGCTGGTTCGATTTCACTTCTCATTTCCATGGCGTGAAGTTACGAAACCTCTGACAATTGTGAGAGATCTGTTTTTATCTCTGTGGATTGCTCCAGCAAGTGAATTAAACAAGTAAGAATTAACTACTCTGAGCGCTCTTGCCTCGTGAAAATGATACGTTTTCCCTATGGGAAGCTCAGATTATTCAGCAGATAAGCGAGTGAGAATCTCTTCCTTGCTCTTAGCGGGAGAGGCTATTCTCGTTCTAGGTCTTGGCATTTATATGGTTGCCCTTGGGTTCACCCACGATAAGGATTGGTTGCCGTATTTAAGCGTGACAGCCTTCGCCTTTATTGGGGCAATTGCGCTCTTTGCTCTTTCCCGCGGGTTAATGAGTGGCAAGAGGTGGGCAAACTCGCCTGCCATTCTCGCCAATTTAATCGCTGTGGGAGTTGCAAAGTATCAATTTGAAGCGGGTCTTTACTGGCTTGCTATTCCATTAGTGGCGACTGCGCTCACTCTGATAATCAATATTCTTTTGATAATCAAGAATTCCAATAACTAATTACCACGGCACAACCTGGCGATCCTCCCAAAGAACACCCGTCGTGTTCTTCTGCACCTCTGCTGAATCCTTATCGAAGTCGCGGGTTGCAAGCCACACCGCTGTCTCAGCTCCTTCTTCTGCACTTCGAGGCGCATCAGGACCGCCCATATCGGTTCTTGAGTGATTAGGACAGATTGCATCAACTAATACTCCACGTGCACCGAGCCCTGTTTCGTGAGCCAGGTTTCTCACAAGTGCATTGACTCCAGCTTTACTAATTCGATAAGGAGCGAGTCCACCTGTATTTCCCGGCCCCGACATTCTTCCCAAGCAAGCAGAGAAGATAATGATGCGACCATTGCGAGCTTCAACCAACGCAGGAGCTAATCGATTAGCGATTTGAAAAACAGAGTCGAGGTTGATTGACATTACGCGACGCCACTCAGCATCGTTGGTCTTGAGTGTCTTCGACATCTTCTCGCTCATTACTCCGTGAGCCAGAATGAGATGTGAAATATCTGGGTGCGACGAACTAATAACTTCTAACTTCGCAGAGGTCGAATCAGAATCTTCGAGGTCGATTGGGTAAGCGATTACCATTTCGCTTCGACCATCAGATCTAAGTGCCGTCGTTGCTGCTTCAAGTCTTGCAGAATCTTTGGCCACGAGGATCAGATCAAAGCCTTGGGCTCTCAGGCCTTTCGCGCATTCAAAGCCGAGACCCCGGCTTCCACCCGTAATGAGGGCTAGCTTCCGCCCTGAAAGATTCATGGATGAACCCTCCCAGCCCACTCAGGGCTCTGCCACTTCAAACAGGGCTCATCCCTCAAAAAGTGTGCTCCATCTCGCCTTATTGAGCCCCTTTACGCCATTTATATAGGCGCCTCACAGCCGTTACTCTTAGCCTGTCCTCACGCGTAGTTACGCGGGAGAAGCAGGGTTGATGATCGAAACGCAAAGGAGCGCTTACGTGTCTTCAGGACAAGATTTTGGTGCAAATGATTGGCTCGTCGAAGAGATGTATGAGCGCTATCAAGCAGATCCATCTTCAGTACCTGCAGAGTGGGTGACCTACTTCAAGAACAACCCACAGGCTGGCGCATCGGTTGCGGCGCCAAGTGCCGGTGTTCCACCGACACCTAAGCCAGTAACTCCTCCTAATATTTCAATGCCAGGTGTGACAACTCCTGTCGCATCAACTCCAGAACCGGTTGCTGCACCAGCGCCTGTTGCAGCTCCTGTTCAATCACAACCTGTCGTGCGCCAAGTTGCTGCAACTCCTGCAACTCCTGCTCAAGCAGATGTGAAGCCAGCTCCAACACTTGCCTCTCCTAGCGCTTCAACGATGGAACCTCTTCGTGGTGTTGCAGGTCGAGTCGTGCAATCAATGGAAGCTTCTCTCACAGTTCCAACTGCAACATCAGTTCGTGCAGTTCCTGCAAAGTTGATGATTGATAACCGCATTGTGATTAACAATCACCTTGCCCGCGGCCGCGGTGGAAAAGTTTCATTTACTCACATCATTGCTTATGCAATGATCAAGGCAATCCGCCAGATGCCAGAGATGAATGCTTTCTTCGGTGAAGTCGATGGAAAGCCAGCAATTGGCCACCCACAACATATTAATTTGGGAATCGCAATCGATTTGGCAAAGCCAGATGGAACGCGTCAACTTCTCGTTCCATCTATCAAGGGTTGTGAAGCTCTAGATTTTGGTCAGTTCTGGGTCGCATATGAAGAGACTGTGAAGAAGGCTCGCACTGGAACATTGACAGTTGAAGATTACGCAGGAACAACCGTCTCATTAACAAACCCTGGAACTATCGGAACGGTTCACTCAGTTCCTCGCCTAGTTCAAGGCCAGGGCCTGATTATGGGCGTTGGCGCAATGGACTATCCAGCTGAATTCCAGGGCGCATCAGAGGCAACTCTTGCCCGTATGGCAATCAGCAAGGTGCTGACACTTACAAGCACATACGATCACCGCGTTATTCAGGGAGCTCAATCAGGTGACTTCCTTCGACGCATTCATGAACTTCTCTTAGGTGCCGAAGGTTTTTACGATGAAATCTTCACAGCGCTTCGTATTCCATACGAGCCAATTCGATGGGCACCAGATTTTGCCGTGACCAAGGATTCAGAGATTGATAAGACTGCTCGCGTTCAGCAATTGATCGCCGCATATCGCACATGGGGCCATCTCATGGCAGATACCGATCCGCTCGTATATCGCCAGCGCACACATCCAGATTTGGATGTGCAGACACATGGTCTGACTTTGTGGGATCTCGATCGTGAGTTTGCAACAGGTGGTTTTGGTGGAAAGCCATTCCTTCCACTTCGCAAGATTCTCGGACTTCTCCGTGACACCTACTGCCGCTCAATCGGTGTTGAATATATGCATATCTCAGATCCTGCAGAGCGTAAGTGGTTCCAGGATAATCTTGAGAAGAAGTTTGAGAAGGTAGAGCGCGAAGAACAACTTCGAATCCTTCGCAAACTCAATAGTGCAGAGGCTTTTGAATCATTCCTTCAGACAAAGTTTGTGGGTCAGAAGCGCTTCTCGCTCGAAGGTGGCGAGTCAGTTATTCCTCTTACCGATGCGATTGTCTCTGCCGCTGCAGAGCGCGGACTCGATGAGGTATGTATCGGTATGCCACACCGTGGCCGTCTCAACATGCTTGCGAACATCGCTGGCAAGTCATCTGGACAAATCTTCCAAGAATTCCAGGGACATTACGCAGAGAATGAAGTCCATGGTTCAGGCGATGTGAAGTATCACCTTGGAACAGAGGGTGTCTTTACTGCTGCCTCAGGTGCGCAGACAAAGATCTATCTCGCAGCCAACCCTTCACACCTTGAAGCTGTCAACCCAGTACTTGAAGGTATTGTGCGAGCAAAGCAGGATCGCCTCAATAACAAGGGCGCCTACTCAGTTCTCCCAATCTTGCTCCACGGAGACGCTTCATTCGCAGGTCAGGGCGTCAATATGGAGACCCTCCAACTTTCAGGTCTTGCTGGTTATCGCACTGGTGGAACAATCCATATCGTTATCAATAACCAAGTTGGATTTACAACATCTCCACATGCTTCTCGCACTGCACGATATTCAACAGATATCGCGAAGATGATCGAGGCACCTGTATTCCATGTCAATGGAGATGATCCTGAGGCATGTGTTCGCGTTGCACGTCTTGCATTCGAATACCGCCAAGCATTCAATAAAGATGTTGTAATCGACATGGTCTGTTACCGTCGTCGTGGACATAATGAAGGCGATGAACCAGCTTTCACACAACCATTGATGTACAAGTTGATTGGTTCAAAGCGCACTACTCGCACTCTTTACACAGAGGCGCTGGTTGGCCGCGGAGATATCACTCCACAAGAGGCGGAGCAGGTGCAAGCGGAATACCAGGCAGAGCTCGAAGCTGTCTACGCATCAGTTGCAAATCATGTTCCAGATCACGATCCAAACTTCAAGGCACCAGTTCCTCCGGCAGCAGAGGCAGTTCCAACTGCTATCTCTGAAGCTCTCGCTCGCGAGATTGCTGCAACGCAAGTTGCAACACCTGAAGGATTTAACCTCCATCCGAAAATGGCTCCTCAGCTAGCAAAGCGCCCTGAGATGCTCAACGATGGAACCATCGATTGGTCGATGGGTGAACTCCTTGCATTCGGCTCCATTCTCAAGGAAGGCCACCCAATTCGATTGGCTGGTCAAGATTCACGTCGTGGAACATTCTCTAACCGTCACGCAGTCATCATCGATGCTGAGAACGCCAATGAGTGGACTCCACTTCGCTCAATGATTCAAGATGAGAATCAATTCTTCGTCATTGACTCACTTCTCAGCGAATACGCCGCGCTCGGCTTTGAGTATGGATACTCCGTTGTCCGCCCTGAAGCTCTTGTGATGTGGGAAGGCCAATTCGGTGACTTTGTTAACGGTGCTCAAACCATCGTTGATGAATTCGTCTCATCTGCCCTCCAAAAGTGGGGCGAGCGTTCATCTGTCGTATTACTTCTCCCACATGGATATGAGGGTCAAGGTCCTGATCACTCATCAGCGCGAATTGAACGTTTCCTCCAGCTCTGCGCTGAGAACAATATGACAGTGGCTCAGCCTTCATCTCCTGCCTCTTACTTCCACCTACTTCGTTGGCATGTTGCTAACCCAACTCGCCGACCAATGGTTGTCTTCACTCCTAAGTCAATGCTTCGCCTTAAGGCTGCAGCATCAAAGCTTGCTGATTTCACAAGCGGAACATTCCGTCCAGTTATCGGCGATGACAAGGTTACGAATGCAACTCGATTGATCTTCTGCTCAGGAAAGATTTATCACGACCTCGTTGCTGAGCGTGAGAAGCTTGGTGAGAACACAACAGCAATCGTTCGCGTTGAACTTCTCTATCCACTTCCAATAGATGCAATGCGTGAAGAAGCAGCGAAGCATCCAAATGCAACTCTTCTCTGGGTGCAGGATGAACCTGCCAACCAAGGTCCATGGCCACATATTGCACTTCGCACATCAGAGGCACATGGTGGTCATGCAATTGATAGCCGTGTATTCCGACGTGTATCACGTAGATCTACCGCATCTCCTGCAACAGGTAACCACCACTTGCATGAGGAAGAGTTGAAGGCTCTCCTTCAAGAGGCCTTTACTCGCTAAAGAGTGACTAAATAAACCCCGGTTCACATAGAGCCGGGGTTTATTCTTTCTCTCATTTCTTCGCTTTCCTCACTCGCGAAACTACTTTGGCTCGCACCGCAAGGACGGGAAGCCATCCCCACTGGCGCGAATCAGTCCCTTCCGGGTTATCGCTGCTGACAAATATCTGGCTCGTTTCATGGCGGATCTCTGTGATGCGCTTGATATAGAAGATGCCCGGTTGCTCTGGTCGCTCAATGACTGCCACATCACCGACCGTGACTCGATCTCCGAGGAGATTGCCGAGTGAGATCCCAGGAGATTTCAGGGCGTAGTCGCCCCATTTAGCCATCAGCCAATCCCCTGGTGAGTATGTGGGGAGCATTGATTGGCCTTCAACGAGGACGGTCGAGTATTTCTTGCTCATGCGCATCAGTCTAACCTGCAGTAATCTCTATGCCATGAGAAACCTATTCACACCTAAGACAACTGTCCTTGCCCACTGCGATCTTCCATGCGGCGTCTATGACCCAGCTCAGGCTCGCATCGAGGCTCTCTCTGTTAAGGCCTGCATGGAGAAGTATGCAGCTAATACAGATGCTGATTTCCGTTCACGCTCAGTTGCAATTAAGGAAGAGCGTTCACATGCAGTGAAAGAGCACCTCTGGGTTCTCTGGACAGACTATTTCAAGGCACCACACTTTGAGAAGTACCCACAACTCCATTCACTCTTCAACGAGGCGACAAAGCTCGCTGGAGCAGCTGGAACAAAGGGAACTCAGGATGTAGCTGTTGCAGATTCATTGATTGCAAAGATCGATGAGATTGCAGCGATCTTCTGGGAGACCAAGAAAGCTTAAGTATTAAAGTTTTAACTCTTTAAGAGAGATTCGGCGGCAGTGCGTGCGAGGAAAGTTACTCGCTCCACTGTCGCCCTCTTTATTTCCGCCTGTGCAATATGGCGTTCGCCTTCATAGATGTCGCACTGAAAGGTGAGTTCGCGGCCTTCAATATTGATACAACGTGCATTTGCTCGTAATTCATCTCCTACTTGAGCTGAGGCGAGGAGATTGATTGAGGTTGAAAGTAGAAAAGTTGTCTCCCCATTATCGAGAAACTCACTGAGCGCTGCGATTGTCGCTGACTCCATTGCATGAAGGAGGTGCGATGCAGCAACAACAGGAAGTTCAGATAGCCCCATCGCGAGTGCTGTATCGCCAGGCCTAACTGTCATAACAGAGAAACCGACTGCCCCTAAAACTTCTTCAGCGGGTTTCATCGCGATCCTCATCGATAAAGTGCTGGATATGGGTCTGCTCAATTTGAATTTCGCGGTGTTCAATATTGCCGAACTCATCAATTTCAATTGATATCTCTGTCATGCTGAACTGAGTTACCACCTCTGTTGCGCCAGCCATTTGAGCCCGTAATTGGCGATGGATCGCCTGGCGGAGATCTTCTGGCGCACGCTCATTACATGTCCGACGGAGAGTCTCTTGTAGCAAGTCATGCATTGCACGTTCATGTTCAATCTCTGCTGTGCAAGGAAGGCAAGAACTGATGTGATCTTCAATCGCAGAGCGCTGCGGGAGCTGCTCAAGCTCTCCTTCAATAATGAAGATGACCGATGAGAGAACATCGCCACACTTAATCTCTATATAGCTCATGATGCATCTCCCTTCTGGGCAGCATTTCGAGCAGCAACAGCCTTCTTTGACGTTTCAACTGAATAGCCAAGTTCCTTGGCATAGTCAGTGAGTTTTTCACGTAACTGCTTTCGTCCGCGGCTTAGACGTGACATCACAGTGCCGGCAGGAATACCAACAATCTCAGCGATCTCCTTGTATGAAAACCCTTCGACATCTGCAAGGTAGACAACCATTCGAAATTCTTCTGGAATCTCTTGCAGGGCTCGCTTGATGTCACTATCGGGAAGATTCTCGAGCGCTTCAACTTCTGCAGACTTTCCCAAATCGCTCGTATGTGACTGGGCTTCAGCAACCTGCCAATCTTCTAACTCTGCTTGAGCAATCTGAGGACGGCGCTGATCTTTCCTATATGTATTAATGAAAGTTGTTGTGAGGACGCGATAGAGCCAGGCTCGGAGGTTGGTGCCCTCTTCAAATTGATGGAATGAGGTAAATGCCTTGAGATAGGTATCTTGAACAAGATCTCGCGCATCTTCAGGATTCTTTGTATATCGAAGTGCTGCTGCATAGAGCTGATCTGTGAAGGCAAGGGCATCTCGCTCGAACCGAATGGTGCGATCGGCCGCGCTCTCTAGAACTAAATCCTTCGATGTCATTGCTGCCATCCTAACCCGAGAGCCCATACTTCTCACCTTTACCGTGAGCGTATTTTCTGAGAATTACATGCGGGATATGGCTTTAAAAGAGCGTCTCTGGCTCGCCCAACTCATAAGGCTCAATGATCTCTGGACCGTTATTTGCAACAACGTTGACTCGCGGAGAGACCGGTCGAGTCTCCAACCCTGCGGTCGGATCTTGGCTCACCATTAAGGATTGCAAAAAGGAAATCTCTCTATTTCCTAAATCCAACCATTCATCCCAACGGTTGCGAGCCATAAAGACTGGCATGCGACTATGAATCGTTGCCAGTTCTCCAACGGCTTCTTGAGTAATGATTGATGCGCTCTGAATGAGGACTCCGCTCTCACTTCGCCATGTGCTGTAAATACCCGCGATTGATAGTGGAGCGCCATCTTTGCTTGAGATATAGAAGGGTTGCTTCGGTGGATACTTTCCGAGAGAAGTTGCCCATTCGTAATACCCGGTTGCAGGGATTAAGCATCGAGTTGTTCTAAATGCATCTCGAAAAGTTGGCTTCTCATGAATCGACTCACTTCGTGCATTTATTGCATGGGACTGACCTGCTCGTGCATCTGTGAAGTTCTTCTGCCATGGAGCTATCAATCCCCATGAAGCTGTATCTAGGACTCGATGATTGTTCTCTCGATCCTTCTGCTTAATGATGTAGATATCGTTGGTAGGGGCGACATTCCAATTGAGCGGAAGCGTTGGGTTGGAGTCATTCTCGGTGAGGTTGAAGAAGGCAACGATCTCTTCTTGGCTCTGAGCCATCGCATATCTTCCGCACATATTCCGAATCGTAGTCGAATAGAGGCGGGGTAGACTTTGCACATGACCTCATCGCATCCGCTCTGGCCCGCGCCCTTTCGCGGCAAGAAGCCAGTTGATGCATCGGTGACAATCCCTGGATCTAAATCAGTAACTAATCGCGCCCTCATTCTCGCCGCGCAGGCAACTTCTCCCTCGATCATTCGAAAGCCTCTGGTCTCACGAGATTCAGAGCTGATGTCGGCTGGTCTTGTCGCCATGGGTGTGGTTATCGAGAATGGGAGCGATGAAGAAGGTGAGTTTTGGAGAGTAACGCCAGCAGCTAGTGGACTTCGAGGACCAGCCAAGGTCGATGTTGGAAATGCTGGAACGGTAATGCGCTTTCTTCCTCCCCTTGCAGCACTTGCCCAAGGAGATATCTCATTTGATGGTGACCCTCGTAGTTATGAGCGTCCACTCGGCCCAGTTATCAAAGCCCTAGAGGATCTTGGAATAACCATTGAGCACCAAGGGCGTTACTCACTTCCGATGGTGATGAAATCTCAGGGCGCAGTTCCAGGCGGAGAGCTTACAATCGATGCAAGTGCCTCTAGTCAATTCTTATCCGCACTTCTTCTGGTTGGACCAAGCATGAAGAATGGCATCACAGTTAAACACTCAGGTGGCGCACTACCCTCCATGCCACACATTGAGATGACGGTCGAGATGCTCCGAGATTTTGGTGCCACTGTTACAGTAGATAAAGCAGCTCAGACCTGGCGCGTTGAACCCGGCGCGCTCAACGGTATTGATTTAGTTATTGAACCAGATCTCTCAAACGCCGCGCCCTTTATCTCTCTCGCAATGGTCTGTGGTGGATCGATAACAATTAAAGATTGGCCAAGGAGAACAACTCAACCTGGAGACCAACTTCGTAAGATCTTCACAATGATGGGTGCTCACGTAGAGTTTGTAGAAGATGGGCTTAAGATTTCAGGCGGTGAGAGTATTCACGGTATTGATATTGATCTTCATGATGTCGGCGAATTGACTCCATCAATTGCGGCTCTAGCTGCTCTTGCTGATTCTCCATCTCATCTTCGAGGAATTGGCCATCTGCGACTCCATGAGACCGATCGCTTAGCTGCTCTTACTCGTGAGATAAATGGGCTTGGCGGAGCTGTAGAAGAGGAAGAGACCGCCTTACACATCAAGCCAGCGCCACTGCATTCCGGTGTTTTTCACACATATGAGGACCATAGATTGGCTACAGCGGGTGCGGTTATCGGCCTTGTTATTGATGGAATTGAAGTCGAAAATATCGCCACAACTCGAAAGACCTTGACTGACTTTCCTGGTCTTTGGAAGAGCCTGCTCGCCTAGATGGTTGATCTCCGATGACGCCTCGTGAATACGACGAATCAGATGTTCGAATCCGTCCATCTCGCACCACCCGTCGCAGAAGTAAAGATCGCCCATCACATAGTGATTCTCATTCAGCCCTTGTTGTATCGGTAGATCGCGGACGAAGTGGTTGTGTCCTCCAAGATGGTCCGAATAAGGGACAACTCGTTGTTGCAATGAAGGCGCGCGAACTCGGTCCAAAGTCAGTAGTCGTTGGTGATTCAGTCGAGATTGTCGGCGACACTAGTGGCGCCGAAGGAACTCTCGCTCGAATCGTGAAGGTAAATGAGCGAACTAATTCGCTAAGCCGCACAGTAGATGATGCGGCAAAACTTGAGCGCACCATCGTTGCCAATATCGATCAGCTTCTCATTGTTGTGGCATCTGCTAATCCAGAGCCACGTCGTGGCCTCATTGACCGCTTTCTTGTAAGCGCTTTTATAGAGAAAATCC